>NZ_JAAAHR010000152.1:0-24536 GCF_009908215.1 Nonomuraea sp. K271
GGGCGTGGAGAGCGCGGCGGGGTGGGGAAGCTGGGCGGTGCTGCGGCGCCGAGCTGACTGAGCCGGGCTGACTGAGCCGGGCTGGACTGAGCCGGCAGCATCAGGAATTGACGAGCAGGTGAACGAAAGGGCGCGTTGGCGTTCCGATCGGAGACGGCTTTGCGTGCCCTTGCGCCCGGAGCAGCTCCAGTCGGGCACGTACTCCCACGATGCTCACCGACGCCGGCGAGGTTGGCCGGCCTGCTCGACGCCCAGTCCCCGGCTTGACCGCAAGATCGGGATGCTGGGTTCGCACGACGCACGGCACACCCCCAGCTGCATCGAGGGTCTGCGGCCCGGCGCTGATTGCTGGTGCGTCACGGCCCAGGGGCGGGCCATCCGTGGTCGATGCAGGCGCGTTGCTGTCGATCGCTGCTGCTGCGGGCTGGCTTCCCTGGTACGGCTGTTTTCGCAGAGTTGAGGGAGCGCGACTACCGAGGCGGATCGGGTGCCAGGCTTCCGTCGGGGGCGATGTGGTCGAAGATCTGGCCGATCAGCGTGATCACATGGGGATCCTCCACCGCGTACAGCGTGCGGCGGCCGTGCCGGTGTGCGGTGATCAGGCCGGCCAGGCGGAGTTTGGCCAGGTGCTGGGACACCGTGGCGATGCTGATGCCCACGTGCGTGGCCAGCGTGCTGACGTCATAGGAACCGTGAGTGATCAGCCACATCAGGTGCAGCCGAACCGGGCTGGCCAGCAGGGCGAAAGTCTCGGCTGCCGCCCTCAGCTGTGCTGTGGTCGGCAGTGGGTGCTCGGCGCCGGGTGAATTCGGGGCGGGGGAGGTCGACATCGTCTGTCCATTGTCTCGCTCCGGTGACCTGCCACTCACTCCTAGCTTCGATACTTGCGCGATTTCCGAACTGTGTGGGAGATTGGGGCTTCTCCGAAGGGGAGTAGCCCGTAACGCCCGCACGTCGACACGCTGAGAACCTCGCGTTCTCCGGCGGCGGGGACCGGTCACCGACCGGTGGGCGAGACCTTCGGCCACGCAGTCATGCCTGGCCGAGTCTCCCTCGCGGATGCCCGGCCGGGTTCCACCGTCCGGGAAGGACTCCTCCACTTGGCTCCCACCACGCTGCCGCGCCCACGGCTGAGCCGCCTGCCGCTCACCCTGCGTGCCGCTGCCCCTGCGCGCGTTCATCGCCCGCCTCGGGCCATCGAGCGCAGCGCCGCTAGGCCCGCCCCCGGTAGTCGCCGGCCGCCGACGCCGTGACTCCTGCCGGGCCGTGCCTGTCGCGCCGTGCCCAGCCCTCCATCACTACCAGTGGCGGCGCCGCGGCGCCGCCGGCCAGAAGGGACACCAAGCACCATGAACACCTCGACGTTGCGGCTGCTGGCCGACGTCCGCTCGGCCAAGGCGGGCGGTGAGCAGGTGATGGCCGCCCGGCAGCGGGCCCGCCTGAGCGAGCTCGTGGCCTGGGCGCGTACCCGCTCCCCCTACCACCAGCACCTGTACCGGAAGCTGCCGGCCACAGTGGCCGACCTGGACCTGCTGCCGCCCACCAGCAAGCGCGAGCTGATGGCCGCCTTCGACGACTGGGTCACCGACCGTGCCGTCACCCTGGCGCAGGCGCGGGCCTTCGCCGACGACCCGGCGCGCATCGGCCAGCCGTTCGCCGGCCGCTACACGCTGTCCACCACCTCCGGCACCACCGGCACGCACGGCATCTTCCTGCAAGACGCCCGCGCGACGGCGGTGACCTCCGCGATGCTGGCGCGGATGCTGGTCGGCTGGCTGAGCGTGCGGGACGTGGCGCGCATCGCGCGCGGCGGCGCCCGGATGGCGCTGGTGATACCCGAGGGCGGGCATTTCGCCTCCACCGTGGCCGCCGCCCGGCTGCGCGGCCGCTCCCGCGTCGCCGCCTTCAGCGTGCACCAGCCGCTGGCCGACCTGGTGGCCGCACTCAACGCCTTCCGCCCGGCGGTGCTGGCCCCCTACGCCAGCATCGGCGCGCTGCTGGCCGGCGAGGCAGAAGCCGGACGGCTGCACATCAACCCCGCCCTGGTGATGCTCACCGCCGAAGGCCTGCCCGTCGGCGAGTACGCACGCATCACGGCCGCCCTGGGGGCAAAGGTGCGCACCAGCTACGCCTGCAACGAATGCCCGTTCCTGTCCTACGGCTGCTCGCAGAGCTGGATGCACCTCAACGCCGACTGGGCCATCCTCGAACCCGTCGACGAGCAGTACCGGCCGGTGGCGCCGGGCGAGCCCTCCCACACCGTGCTGCTGACCAACCTGGCCAACCACGTGCAGCCGATCCTGCGCTACGACCTCGGCGACAGCGTCCTGCTCCGGCCCGATCCGTGCCCGTGCGGCAACCCCGGCCCGGCCGTCCGCGTCCAGGGCCGCGCCGCCGACCTGCTCACCTTCCCCGGCCCCGGCCCGGCGGGGGAACAGGCGCCGGTCACCCTCGCCCCGCTGCCGCTGGCCACCCTGCTGGAAGCGGTGCCCGACCTGGAGCTCTTCCAGATCGTCCACACCGCGCCCACCGTGCTGCGCATCCGGCTGCACCCCGCCCCCGGCAGTGACCACGAAACCCTCTGGCGCCAGGTCGAGGCCCGCATGCGCGACCTGCTGTTCCGCCACGGCCTCGGCCATGTGCGCGTCGAACGGGGCAGCGAACCGATTCAGCACAGCGCGGGCGGCAAGGTACGCGCCGTCATCCCGCTGCCCGCCACCGGCATGGGCCCGGCCGGCTCCGGACGTCCCTAACCGTGGCCCCACCATCGCCGCGGTGGTCGCCCACCACTGTCATCCCCACGGCTGGTAGGGGAGGGCGAGGCGATGGCCCGTCCTTGCCTGCCTCCCTCTTCTTCGAAGAACCGGAGACGTCTTCGTGCTGCCCGACCTCCTGGCCTACGGCGCCCGGATCCTGCACGACCCGCTGCTGCGCATCCTGACCCTCATCTTCGACCATCTTCGGCCATCTTCGGCTTCGTGCTGATCAGGGACGCGATGACACCGCTCGGGTTCTGGCGGCTGGGCGCCGCAGGAGGAGTGCCCTGGCTGCGCTTCACCGACCAGGCGGGCATCCTGCCGCTGTTCGCCTTCGGCACGGTGGCGCTGACCGCCGCCGTGCTGAAGCCGGACAGCGGGCTTCGCTCGCCGGTGCGCTGTGGCCGACTCACCCCGCTCACCCTCGCCTGGGACATCGGTGGCGGCATGCTGGCAGCGGCGCCGGTGCTGCTGCTCAGCCTGGCAGGCAACATCGCCGAGGAGGTGCTGTTCCGCGGGTTCCTGGAAGGACGGCTGGAGCGGCAGGCCTGCGCCGTTCGCGCGGCGTTGCTGTCGACCCTGCTTTTGCCGCCTGCCACGCCTTCCAGGCCTCGACGGTCACCGATGTCGGCTGGCCACTGCTGGCCTTCACCCGGTATGAAGGGCTGATCTGCGCCTTTCTGCGGCTCCAATCCGGTGTCATCGCCGCCGCCCTCGCGCACGGACTCGCGATCTTCCTGCTCGCCGCACTGCCCTGAGCCACTGACGACCCTGGCCGGGCCAGACCACCGCCTCGAAGCTGTCTTGTCCGGGCGTAGGTGGCACGGGCAGGTGCGCCTTCACATCGGCACCATCGACTGCATGACAGCGCGGATGGAGACGTCTTCGAATCCACATCTCTGTAGTGCGCAGACGTAGCGCACCTTGAGCAGTTCACCACGTCCCGTCACGGCGAGCAGCACGATTTCACCGGTGGGGAAGCTTTCCATGTCGGGGGCGTATTCAACAAAGGAACTACGCAGCATGTAGCCCGGCGCACCGGCCCCCACCACCACTCTCTCGCGTTCTTCCAGGACGACATCGTGGTAAACGTCGCGGACGTCCTTGAGATGCTCCTCCACCGCCTCTTCCAACGAGGCTCCATGCGGGATCAGGGACACCTGATATTCAGCAAACCAACCGAACGGCCACCACGGCGGCTCGGCAGTCATGACCATCGGCGGGCGTAAGTCAGCATCGACGTCGACTTGCCAGCCTGCCGGGTAGCCGACTCGAAGGCCCTGCGCGACGTAGTACCGCACCTGCGGCCCCACCCTGTCAGCACCTGCCAGCAGACATACCATGACGACCGCCAAGATGATCCGCCGGAGCCGTCTCGTTCCTACCGCCACCTCGGTCTCAGAAGACGAGCCGGGAGATCGCACACCCATCGGGCTCCCCCCTCTCACCTGATCATCCTCGCCACATCAGATGAGAACTCGCCACCTGCTTCGCCAGAGCGCCTGAGAACTCGCCACTTCGGATGAGTACCCACAGCTCCATCCACGGCACATCGTCCTGGTACCCGTGCACGAACCCCATGAGGTGTCAATAAGCACCACCCCGGCTCAACGCCACCACCACTGCTCCGCGGCCCGGCCCCGGCGAGGCCTGTACGCCGGGCCGCGGAGCAGTGGTCAATTCCTGGGGATCGGTTTGGGTGTTCTGGGTCAGTGAAGTTGCCCGGTCTGGTGCAGGTGATCGATAATGATCTGGTCGACTGGGGACACGAGGTCGCGGTCGGCGTAGCTCAGCCAGGTGATTTCTTCGGTCTCGCTGCTGGGCGTCGGTACTCCGTGATGGTCGGCGGTGTAGCAGGTCATCTGCACGGTGGTGCCCTCGGCGTGGCCGTGTGCTTGGGCCTGGTAGGTGCCCACGTGGGCGACGGTGGCGGAAATGATCTTGATGGGTTCTGCAAGGCCGCGGCGAGCATCTTTCGGGCGCCCTCACGGTCGATCTGGTCGATCAACGAGGGCGAGGCAGGGGCGGCCAGCTGTCGTGGTCGTCAGCGGGCGACTCGGGCACTACGGTAAGCGGCACGGGTGTGCCTTCCCGGCCGACGCGCCAACGTCGGCCTTGTCTCGAAACCATCATCGGATGATTTGGGAAGGTACACTCTTCCCGGCAAATCCACAGGTTTCGATCATTGCTCCGCCGCGGTGTCGTACGTCACTCCTGGTCAGGGCTGAGCGGGCAGCGACACCTCGCACTGGCGCGCGCCGTCACCTACCAGGCGCTGGGGGACGCAGCAACGGGCGCGTCCAGCGCGCGCAGGAAGGCGCTGGCCGTGGCCGAGGAGATGATCGCGCTGGCGCGTCAGTGCCACGACGACGCTCTGGCCGACTACCGTGACACCGTGACGCTGGCGGCTCGCCAGGCCGCCGGTCTGCCCGCCCACCTGGCCATCCCGGCCACCAGGGTGGGGTGAACGAGGCCATCGCCGAACCGGCTAGGACCTTCCCCGTACCCGAGGACAACGCGAGCTGCAGACGCTGGAGCCGCCGATGATCCCGCACAGCACCGACCCGGTCGAGAGATCGCGACCTGCACCTTGCGTTCGCGGGCGTGCTCAGCCAGCTCCAGCAGGATGACGTCCTAGCCGCATGCTCCCTGAGCTCGAGCTGCACACCCTTCGGGGAAAGGAAAGCACGGCCAGTTCGCCTGTTCTCTCCGCGTGGGGAGTTCCGCGTTGGTCGTCTTCGCCGGGCAGGCCGTGGAGCTTCGGCGGGCTGCCCATGGCGCCGGCGGCTTCTGGCCATGGCGGAGCGGAGATCAATCTTCCTGCGCCGACTGCAGGACGGCCCTGACCGCGCGGCCGATTCTGGTGGCGGCTCTGGCGGGCTGAGGCCGGCCGATGTCCAGCCAGGTCATAATGGCTTCGACGGTGACCGTCAGGGAGAGTTGCGCGGCCCACTTCGCCCAGACCCGGTCGTCTATCGTCTCGGCGAGGCTGCGGTAGACCGCCTGCGCCATGTCTTCGCGCAGCTTGTCGATGTCGGATCGGAACCGCGGCTCCCTCGCGGCCTGGTGGAAGAGCAGCCTAAACGCGTCGGGATCGGTGGATGCCCAGCCCACCAGCTCCTGCACGGTGTCTTCGGTGACCTCGTCGCCGACGGCTTGGGCCAGGTGACCGGCGGCGCGTTTCAGCGCCGCCTGGTACAGATCGTCCTTCGACGCGAAATGCCGATAAAGGATCATGCGGCTGACGCCAGCCGCGGTGGCGATGTCGTCCAGGCTCGTCCCGGCCAGGCCAGCTTGGGCGAAGATCGGGGTGGCGGTGGCGAGTATCTGCTCGCGGCGATGAACGCGCGCCAGTCTCGGCGTCGGCGCGGCGGAAGTCTCCTCGCCCTTGGTGCCTTTCATGAGGTACGACCCCTTGTTACATATGTGTGTATATTCCATGTGTATACATTAGTGTAACAAGGGAGGGAACAATGTCCTCAGGCGCCCCCAAGCCCGGCGTTGCCGGCCCTGGCGAGTCCGGCTCCATCCGGTTCCCAGAGGGCTTCCTCTGGAGCGCGTCCACCGCCGGGTTCCTCATGGACGGCGCGCCTCTCGCCGACGGCGCCGGGCCGTCGATTCAGCACACCTTCGCCAGAACCCCCGGTAACAGAGCTTCAGGCCTGTCGCTGGAGCACGGCGTCGACCACTATCGGCGCTTCCAGGAGGACGTAGCTCTGGCACGGGAGATCGGACTGCAGGCGTTCCGCTTCTCGATCTCCTGGTCACGCGTCTTTCCCGAGGGAGTCGGCACGGTGAACCGGGCGGCCCTCGATCACTACGACGCACTCGTCGACGCGCTGCTGGAAGCCGGGATCACGCCCTTCCCCTACCTGTACTACTGGGACCTGCCGGCGGCGCTGCAAGATCGTGGAGGATGGGCGAACCGCGACTGCGCGCGTTGGTTCGCTGATTACGCCGCCGTCATGTACGACCGGCTGAGCGACCGTGTCGCCCGCTGGCTCACCATCTGCGAACCCTGGTCGATCGTCCACCTCGGGCATGTGGTCGGCGAAGACTCGCCGGGCATCCGGGACCTGCGGACCGCACTGCGCGTCGGCCACCACCTGCTGCTCGGGCACGGCCTCACGGTCCAGGCGTTCCGGGCCGGCCGCGCCCACGGCGAGATCGGCCTCAGCACCGTGATGACCGACATCCGGCCGGCGTCCGATCGCCGATCCGATCGTGACGCGGCCCGGCGCGCCGACTGCTACTTCAACCGGCTCTTCCTCGACCCGATCCTCCTCGGCGCCTACCCCGACGACCTGCCTGATCGACTGCAGCGTGAGTGGCCATCGGTCGCCGAGGGCGATTTGACCGTCATCTCCACTCCGATCGACTTCCTCGGCGTCGTCTACTATCTCCGGCTGTCCGTCACTGGGTCGACGCCCGGACATACACCTGCAGATGCGCTTCCCGACGGCTTCGAACAGCTCGGCATCGCCGAGCTGGCGGCGATCGAACGCCAGGAAACCGTTCTGGCGGAGCTGCTGGACGTGCATGTGACGGATCCCACGGGGCCGGTCACCGAGCTGGGCTGGGAGATCGCTCCCGACGGACTGAGCAGTGTCCTGTGCGCCATCCGCGACCGGTATGGCGATTTGCCGCTCTACGTGGCCGAGAATGGTGCCGCCTTCCCCGACACCGTCACCGCCGACGGCACCGTCGAGGACACGGCCCGCCGCATGTACATCCGCGACCACCTGCGGTCTGCGCATCACGCCATCTGCGACGGCGTCGACCTGCGCGGTTGGAGCGTGTGGTCCCTGCTGGACGATCCCGACAACCGCTTCGGACTGATCCACGTCGACCGCGAAACCGGCCGGCGGACCATCAAGTCCTCGGGATATTGGTATCGCGACGTGATCGCCGCTAACGGGCTTGCCCCCGAAGACGGCAAAAGAGCGGACGTCTAGTGTCCATCACCTTTGATCCGCATCATAAGTCGAGACGGTGTTCTGATGGTGCGTTCCGGTCCTCAGGCGTTCAGATCATCCTGTCCGACGGCGGGCGTGATCAGCTCACGCAGTAGTGAATCGGCGGTGTCGTTGTCGGGGTTCTCGGCGGCGGCGGACTGGATCCGGGCGGCAGCGTCTATGTCCATCGGTGTGTGCTTGCGCATGGCTGGTGCGTACCCGGACCCGGGCAGGCGGTGGGGAGGGCGGGCCAGTTCTTCGGCAGGCTCAGGCGCCGTGCACCAGCCCGAGGCACCCCCTACCTCAGGATTCTGTCGTCGGCCAGGTCGAGCAGGTAGGTGCGCAGTCTGGCGGCGTCATGCGGTGCCACGGATGTCACCTGGAAATCCTGGGCGTCACGTCAGCGGCCGGGCGAGTTTGGCGGCCACGGCGTCGAGGACCCAGTCCAGGCCGGTCGCGAAGGACACCTCGGCGTCCACCTCCGTGCCGTCGTGCACGGCCTTGGCGAGCGCCGGGAAGCGGCCCGTGGCCAGCATCCTCGTCACATGCGGGCCGGAGGCGCGCTGCCAGTCGCGCTTGGACAGGCCCGTGGCGCGCTCCGCCCGCAGGTTCGCGATCTCGTGCCTGATCGCGCCAGTGAAGTAGGCGCTGACGGTCTCCACGGCGCGCATGACGGTGTCGAGGTCAGCGAGGCCGTCGAGGGCGGCCAGCGTGGCCTCGGTCACGGCGAGGGCGTTCGGGCCCAGGGTCGGGCGGCCGCCGAGCAGGTCGGCCAGCCATTCGTGACGGAGGGTGGCCTGCCTGGTGCGGTGGGCGAGGATGCGCAGCACCTCGCGCCAGTCGCCGGGCTGCTCCTCGGGGAGGATCTCGGCGTAGACCTCGTCCACCATGAGGTCGAACAACTCCTCCTTGGTGGAGATGTACCCGTACAGCCGCATCGGGCCGGCGTCCAGCCGGGCGGCGACCTTGCGCAACGACACCGCCTCCAGTCCGCCCTGGTCGGCCAGCGCGATGGCGGCGGCAACGATGCGTTCCCGGTCGAGCGGCGCGGGGCGAGTCGGCGGCTCGGGCCGGTCCCACACAGTCATGCGTTACATCGTACTGTTGCGATACACCGTTCATCAAAATACAGTGTATCTATATGAGACATCGTATCGCCGTGATTGGGGGCGGCCCCGCCGGTCTTACCTTCGCCCGCGTCCTGCACCGCCTCGATCACCCCGTCACCGTCCTCGAACGCGATCCCGCTCCCGACGCCCGTCCCCCAGGCGGCACGCTGGACCTGCACGAAAGGATGGGCCAGCTCGCGCTGAGCATGGCGGGGCTGCTGGCGGAGTTCCAGGCGCTGTCCCGTCCCGAGGGGCAGGCCATGCGCATCCTGGACACGGACGGGACCGTGCTTCGCGACTGGCAACCCCGTCCCGATGACCGGGCCAATCCCGAGATCGACCGCGGGCAACTCCGTGACCTGCTACTCGGCTCCCTCGACGTCCAGTGGGGGCGGGGCGTGACGGAGGTGGTGCCGGAGACCCGGGATGGCGTGCTGGTCCACTTCGCGGACGGGCGGCAGGAGACGTTCGATCTCGTGGTCGGCGCGGACGGCGCCTGGTCCCGGGTCCGCCCGGCGGTCTCGTCCGCGACGCCGCACTACACCGGCGTCACCTTGGTCGAGACCTCGCTGGACGACGTCGACACCCGCCACCCCGACCTCGCCCGGCTGATCGGCGACGGTTCCATGGCTGTGTACGGCGTGAACCGCGCCCTCGTCGCCCAGCGCAACAGCGGCGGCCACGTCAAGGTGTACGCCCAGTTCCGCGCGCCGCTGGACTGGCACACGAACCTGGACCGGCATATGGGCCTGGACTCGGTCGACGTCGAGGCCGTGCGTTCAGGTCTGCTGGCTCTGTTCGACGGCTGGGCCGCTCCCGTCCTCGATCTCCTCCGCCACGGCACCGCTTTCGTCCACCGCCCCCTCTACGTCCTGCCCGTGTCCCACACCTGGGTCCACGTCCCCGGAGTGACGCTCCTGGGCGACGCCGCCCATCTGATGCCCCCATTGGGGGTGGGCGCGAACCTCGCGATGCTGGAAGGCGCCGAACTCGCCGAGTCCGTCGCCGCCGCCCCCGGGCCTGGCGATCTGGACGAGGCCGTCCGCGCCTTCGAGGAACAGATGTGGGCACGGGCCGGCAGGTGGGCGAAGATCACGACGGCCGGTCTGGAACGCCTCGTGAGCCCGGACCCCACCGAAGCCCTCGCCCTCTTCGACGAAGTCCAGCCATCCTGACTGCCAAAGGCGAGAGCACCAGCAACTCGCCACGGCGTATCGTCCGCCATACGAACTCCGCCACGGGGCGGTGAGACTGGCAACCGAACAGCGAGCGGCGTTGGGTTAGCGTCCACGGAAGTGGTGTACGGGTTTGAACCTGTACATCGCCTTGATGCCCGTGAGGGGAGATCGATGTGACATGAGGGCGGCCACTTCGCGATCTTTCACAGCTGTCGAAGGCAAAGAAGGAGAGCGATAAGTGGCCGCTAAAGAATTTCTGCCTGCCGAGAGCGAGTGGTTCGACCCTGCTCATCGCGGCCGAGTCGTTCGTGGGCGGCCTCTGGGACCTGCTGCGGATCGACTACGTCCGCGACGTCCTGGAACTGCACCTCAGCCAGCACAGAACACGTTCACCAGGATCATTTCCTGGGTGACCACCCTGAGTTTCACCGGGGCGCCGCTGAGCGGCGGTGTGGCCGACTTGACGCAACGTCCGGAAACCCTGGCCGGCATGCGGGCCCTCGGCTACGGCGCATACTTCCTGCTCATCGGATTGTGGAGAGTATTGTCCGCTCCGGCCATACTCCCGCCGAGATCGACCCGGTTGATGGAATGGGCCTACGCCGGTGCATTCTTCAATTTCTCCGGCGCGGTCATCTCCCACCTGGCGTCGGTTCGGAGTGGTACCACGTCGGCTACACCTTCCTGTTCACCCTCTGCAGGCTCGTCTCCTGGGGGCTGCGTCCCGGCAACCGGGTCCTGGGCAACCTGTATCCGCACCTGGAAAAGCGATCAACGAGTGGCGCCGATCGGGCGTCGAGCCCGCGGCCGGTCGATCCGGTCGCGGGCCTGCGATGACGCGATCGCGAACTATCGGGTGAGGCTGGTCGGCTCCCTGAGCCGCGTCAGCTTGTGCGGGTTCGCCACCGCGTGGATCCGGCTCACCCGCCCGTTCTCGACCACCAGACTCACCGCGGCCACCTGACCGTCGGTCTCGACCCGGCCGGCGGGCGCGCCGTTGAGCCAGACGGCCGACACCGTCCGGTTGGGGAGCGCGAGCGACTCCGCCACGAGTGCGGCCCCATGGATCGGAGCCCGGGCGGCTGACGGGAGCCCGCCGCCGTCGACGATCAGGACCACGTCCGGCGCCAGGACCTCCATCAGCTCCTTGACCTGCCCGGTGCGCACCGCGGCCAGGAACCGTTCCACCACGATCTGCTGCTCCGATCGGCTCACCCGTACCCGGGGCTGCCGGGCCGCGACACGGTCGCGGGCCCGCCGGGCGATCTGCCGTACCGTGGCCGGGGACTTCTCGACGGCCTCGGCGATCTGCCCATAGGGCATATCGAAGACCTCGCGGAGTACGAACACCGCACGTTCCGTCGGCGCGAGCGTTTCCAGCACGGTCAGCATCGCGATCGAGACGTTCTCCACGAGGTCGAGGTCGTCGGCGACGTCGGGGCTGGTCAGCAGCGGTTCAGGCAGCCATTCGCCGACGTAGTCCTCGCGGATGCGCGACAGCGTGCGCAGGCGGTTGAGCGCCTGCCGGGTGACGAGCCGGACGAGGTAGGCCCGCGGGGCGCTCACCTGCGCGCGATCGACACCGGCCCACCGCAGCCAGGACTCCTGCAGGACGTCCTCCGCGTCGGCCGCCGACCCGAGCAGCTCGTAGGCGACGGTGAACAGCAGGCTGCGGTGGGTGAGAAACGGGTCCTCGGTCATCGTGTCCCTGGTCACGCCGCCGGCGCCGCGCCGGACTTCCCCGGGGCCTCGGCCAGCGGAATCTCACAGGCTTCGGAGAAGCCCTGCGAGGTGACCCCGTTCGCCACGTTGGCCCTGGTGGCGAGGTTGACGTAGGCGATGTACGTGGTGAGCTCGACCATCGCCGCAGGGCCGAGCCGCTCCAGCAGACTCGCGTACTGCTCGTCGGTGACGGTCAGCGGTGTGTTCGACATGGCCTCGGCGTACGCCATCACGTCCCGCTCCAGCGGGGTGAACACGTCCGAGGCCCGCCAGCGCGGCACCTGGCTGGCCTTGGCCAGGTCCAGATCGTCGTTCCGGGCCTGGAAGTAGCCGACGTCGAGGCACCAGCTGCAACCGATCTGTGCCGCGACGGCCATGTGCGCGAACGACTTGAGGCTCGGCTCGGCGGCCTTCCACGCGCCTGCCTTGGCGCCGAACTCCAGGTTGTCACGGGCCAGTGCGGGGTTGTTCCACAGCACCTCGACGTTCTCGGGCACGCTGCCGAACTGCCTGATCATGTTGTCCCTGAGGTCGGCGGGAAGCTCGGCCTTGGGCACGCGAAGCGCCATGACGTTCTCCTGTAGGTGTGCGTTCTGGGTGTTCGACATGAAGACACCGCCGGGCCTCCGAATGTGACAGCTGAGCCGAGGTGACACTCTCTCACTGCTGGTCGAGTCGGCTCCTGTCGATCGAGGTCAGGCGTGCGGCGGCATCGGGGTCCGCTTCCCCGATGCGGTCCAGCAGGCGGTGCAGCTGGGCGCGGAGAGCCTCGACGTCCTCGGGGCTTGTCAGTTCGGCCCACCGTTCCTCGATCCGGTCTCCCGCGCCGGCCGCCAGCGGCTGGACCGCTTTTCCCCGTTCGGTGAGCACAACCAGTCGCGACCTGGCGTCGTGGGGATTCGGGTGGCGTTCCAGGTAGCCCGCCCGTTCCAGCTGGTCGACCGATTGCGCCATGGTCTGTTTACGCACACCGGCGCGGAGGGCCAGGTCACGGACCTGGATGCCCTCTGGCGGGACGAACGGGAGCGCCTTGACGTCCCCGGAGCGGATGTCGCCGAAGCCCGCCTCGGCAAGGGCCGCGTCGATGCCGGCGGTGTACTCGCGGTGGAGCAGGCGCAGCAGCAGCGAAATTCGCAGCCGCTTCGCGGAGGGGTCTCCGTTCATATTGACAGGCACCTGTCTAGATCTCATAGTGGTCAGATACCTGTCTAGTATCCTGTCCTTCAGGGGAGCCTGTCATGCCCACCGCACATGTCCTGGATTCGACGATCTTCTACCGGGAGGTCGGCACCGGGCCGGCCACGACGGTCTTCCTGCACGGAAACCCCACCTCGTCGTATCTGTGGCGGCACATTTTGCCCGTCGCCGGAGCGTTCACCCGATGCCTCGCACCCGATCTGATCGGCATGGGGGAGTCCGGCAAACCCGACATCGCCTACAGCTTCGCCGACCACGCCGAATATCTCGACGCCTGGTTCGACGCGCTCAACCTTGACCGGGTCGTGCTGGTCGGCCATGACTGGGGCGGCGCGCTCGCCTTCGACTGGGCCGCCCGCCACCTCGGCCGCGTGCTCGGCATCGCGTTCACCGAGACGATCGTGAAACCGATGTCGTGGGAGGAGTTCCCCGCCGACGCCCGGCCGCTGTTCGCATCGATGCGCACACCCGGGGTCGGCGAGCAACTGGTGCTGGACCACAACGCCTTCATCGAGCAGGCGTTGCCGCGTACCGTCCCCGGGCTGAGCGAGGAGGACCTGGCGGTCTACGGCCGGCCGTACCCGACCCGGCAGTCCCGGGTCCCGTTACTGCAATGGCCGCGGGCGATGCCGCTGGACGGGGAGCCCGCCGAGGTCGTCGCCAGAGTCGACGCCTACGGCCAGTGGCTGGCGGCCAGCGCGGACGTACCCAAACTCCTGCTCGCCTTCGAGCCCGGCCCGGGCCAGATGATGAGCGCGCAGATCATCGACTGGTGCGCCGCCCACATGTCCGCTCTGCAGATCGAGACGCACGGAACGGCCGGCCACCACACCCCCGAGGACCAGCCCGAGGCCATCGCCGCCTCGCTCGTCGCATGGATGGACAAGCACGCCCTGCTGGCCGGCGGAGAGGGCCGAGGGTGATGCGAGCGATCCGGCAACATGCGTTCGGCGGCCCCGAGGAACTGCGGATGGAGGAGGTGCCCGACCCCCACCCGGCCGGTGACCAGGTGCGGATCCGGGTCGAGTCGGCAGGTGTCCACGTGCTGGACACCGTCATCCGCCAAGGTGGAGGCGGGCCGCGGGTCGCGCCCCGCCTGCCCATGACACCGGGCCGGGAGGTCGCCGGAACGATCGACGAGGTCGCCGCCGACGCCGACGCCGCTCTCCTCGGTCGACGCGTCGTGGCCGATCTCGGTCTGGCCAGCGGCGGATACGCCGAACTGGCGCTGGCTCCCGCGGCGGCCGTCCACGTCCTGCCGGACGACGTCGACGCCGACTGTGCCGTGGCCATGGTCGGCACCGGCCGGACGACCATGGCGATCCTCGAACTCGCGGCGCCGACCGCCGCCGACGTCGTCCTGGTCACCGCGGCCGCCGGCGGAATCGGGACCCTGCTGGTCCAGGCATGCCGTTCGGCGGGCGCGACGGTCGTCGGTGTCGCGGGCGGTCCCGGCAAGGTCGCGCTCGCCCGCCGGACCGGCGCGGACCACGCCATCGACTACACCCGGCCCGGCTGGCCCGACGAGGTACGCCACGCGGTGGCGGGCCGCCCGGTGACGCTCGCCCTCGACGGGGTAGGCGGCCAGATCGGCCGAAGCGCCCTGGAACTGCTCGGCGTCACCGGACGCCTGGTGATGTTCGGCTCGTCCTCGGGATCCCTGACAGAACTGTCGACCGGCGACCTGTTCAGCCGCGGCATCAGCGCCGCCTCCGCCATCGGCGCCCGCATCCTCCAGCGCCCGGGCGGCACCCGGACACTCGAGCGCGATGCCCTTGAAGCGCTCACCCATGGACGACTCGTCCCGGTGATCGGTCAGCGGTTCGCCCTCACCGACGCGCCCGCCGCCCACACCGCCCTGCAATCCCGCGCCACCACCGGAAAAACGGTCCTGCGCCCATGACACCCGACGGCCGGGACCGGACGTGCCGGGTCGTCGCAGAAGGGATCAGCATGGAACAACGTCGCCCTCTGGGCTATTGGCTGAAGCTCCTCGACCAGCTCATCGAGGACAACCTCAACCGAGTACTCGCGGCGAAGGGGCTGCACCGGCGCCACTGGCAGACGATGAACCTGCTCGCCCCAGGGCCCGACTTCGACCGAGCGGGCCGGCGCGGGCCGGCTACGAGGGAGGCGATCGCACAGGGGCTCCGGCCGTTCTGGTCCGGGAGTTCGGTCGACCTGGACCAGGCGATCGACGATCTGCAGCAGCGCGGCTGGATCACCGGGCGTGAGCCCTACAGCCTCACCCCCGAGGGCGAGACCGCGCACACCGCCCTGGCGCGCGAGGTCGAGCGAGCAGGCCGTCAGATCAGGGACGGAGTGACGGCGGAAAGGTACGCCGACACCATCGAGGTTCTCCGTCACCTGGTGGTGAATGCCGAGCAGATGCGGCGGACCATGGCCTGAACACCCCACCGCTAAGGCTCGGCCGTTGACGGGAGGGCCGTGGCGATGCAGTCGAGGACGCGCTGGAGCCCGTACCGGAACTGGTCGGCGCGGCTCAGGTGCGGCTGGCCCCTCCGTCACGATCTTCGTCAGGATCGGGTACTCCCGCTCATGACCAGCCGGTCGATGTACGGGTGGCTGCGCGCCGTCCACTGCGACTCGCTGAGCCCGCTGCGGCGGAGGCGCACAACCTGCGGTGGCAGGGTCGGCAGGTGCGGGCGGTGCACGACTGGGACAGCCTGGCGTGGCAGCCGGAGGTGGCGCTGGTGGGAGCGGCGAGAGGGTCGTTCGCCAGCACCGGGCCGCCGACGCTGGCGCCGGTCGCAGGCCACCTGACCGGAGCGGACCCGAGCACCGGCGGCAGCCAGTCTCGCGACGACAACCGGAGAACGTGGTGGACCCGCTGCGCGTTGCCGCCGCGAACGGCTACGCGGGCAGGCGCGGGCCGTATGCGACGCTGGAGCTTGCCGAGCCGGCTGCCGTGGGTCATCGTGCCCGCCTCGTAATCCGGTACTCTGTGTCCGGCCCGTCCCCCGCCCGATGGAGGGCCGGGCCGGAATGTGGCGGTGAGCGGTGCGATCAGCCGCCCTTGGCCTTGGCGTAGTCGGCGGCGCCGCCCGCGAAGTCGTAGACGACGGCCGGTCGGTCGCCGACGACCCAGGCGTCGTGTCCCGGCGGGCAGACGAAGACCTCGCCAGGCCCCACCTCGGCCTCGGTGCCGTCGTTCATGCGGATGCGCAGGCGTCCCTCGGCGACGAACCCGTTGTGGTGGACCTCGCACAGGTCCGTGCCCGCGATCGGCTTGACCGAGGCCGACCAGCGCCAGCCCGGCTCGAACGTGGCGACGCCGAAGGTGAGCCCGCTGAGGTGGCACACCTCCAGGTGGCCCATCGGGAAGTCGCGGCGTTCGTCCGGCTTGTCGATGCTCTTCACTTCGATCATGACGTTCCCCCTCCGTCAGGTCCAGTCTTACACCGCGGCCATGCCGTCACAAGCCGCGTGAGCTGGGCGAACGTTATAATGTGCGGCTTCAGGAGGGGCGGTGGACCCGGTAGGTGGACTGGACGACTCCCGCGCCGAACACCTGGGTCGACACGTGGGTGAGCGGGATGTCGCCGCCGACCGGGCCGAACAGGGGCAGCCCGGTGCCCAGCAGCACCGGGACCGTCGTGAGGGTCATCTCGTCGATCAGCCCGGCGCGCAGGAAGGCGCGGATCACCTGACCGCCGTCGACGTAGACGCCCTTGGCGCCGCGCTCGGTCAGGTGCCGCAGGAGCGCGCCGAGGTCGCGGTGGACGGTGACGCGGGGGTCGGCGTCCTCGGGCAGGGTGCTGCTGAGCACGGCTACGTGCTTGTCCGCGTGCGGCCACGGGTCGTAGGTCAGGCCGGGTTCGTACGTGCCGCGTCCCATGACGACGGTGTCGATGTCCTTGATGAACGCGTTGTAGCCGAGGTCGTCGCCGGCGGCCTCGCCCCGGCTGGTGAGCCAGTGCAGGTCGCCGTCCTCGCGGGCGATGAACCCGTCGAGGCTGATGCCGATGAAGACCTTGCAGGTGAAGGGATGACGGGCGGTCAAGGGGATCTCCTTAATAGTAAATGTCTGTTCGTTTACTAATGTACGGGGAGCAGGCCGGTTCGCCAAACGAGCTCGGCGACCGTGGTGCCGGTGTCCCCGCCGGTTTCGTGTACGCGGGTGGCGAGCCCCGGAGGGCTAGGCCGGGACCTAGCAGGGTGGGGTGAGCGTCTGAGGCCACGGGTTCGGAGCTCGCCCTGTGGTGAACTATCGGTGATGTCGTTCATGATGGCGTCCATGGCTTCATGGCAGGAGTTCGAGCGGCAGGCTCCCGAGCTGGCGGGAGTGGCGCGGCGGCTGATGGAGAGCTGTAAACACCGGGTCATGGCGACGCTGCGCAAGGACGGCTCGCCGCGGGTCAGCGGCATCGAGACGAGCTGGCGCGACGGCCAGTTGTGGACGGGGTCGATGCCGCGGGCCGTCAAGGCTTTGGACCTGCGGCGTGACCCGCGCATGGCTATCCACGTCGCCTCGGCGGAGCCCGGCGGGGAGGACCCGTCGGGGTGGAAGGGCGACGTGAAGCTCGCCGGGCGCGCGGTGGAGGTCACCGACCCGGCGGTGCTGGAGGCGTTCGAGTCGGATTCCGGCTCTCACCTGTTCCGGATCGAGCTGACGGAGGTGGTGTGGACGAGGGTCGAGGGCGACGAGCTGGTCATGGACGCCTGGCACGACGGGGCAGGGGTGCGCCAGATCCGACGTAAATGATCTACAAAGTAAAGGCGCCGGGTCTAAGCATAATCCCGTTTCAGTGCACCGAGAACCCTCCATCGACGAAGAGCATCTGGCCGGTGACAAACGCGGAGGCGTCACCGGCCAGGAACACCGCGGCGCCGGCGAAGTCCTCGGGCAGGCCGTTGCGGCCCGTCATGTGGCGGGCGGCGAGCGCCTCGACGCGGCCGGGCACGGCCTGGACGGGTTCGGTCAGCGGGGTCAGCACGAATCCGGGGATGATCGTGTTGATGCACACGCCGCGGGCCGACCACGCCTCGGCCTGGGAGCGGGTCAGCCCGGCGAGGGCGGCCTTGGCCGCGCCGTAGGCCCCGCTGTCGCCGAAGGCGCTGATCGACTGCTGGGAGCCGATGTTGATGATCCGTCCCCAGCCGCGTTCGGCCATCTGGGGGCCGAAGTGCTGGCCGAGCAGGTACGGCGCGGTGAGGTGCACGGCCACGGTGCGTTCGTAGTCGTCGACGGTGAGCTCGGCCATGGGTTTGCGGATGTTGTTGCCGGCGTCGTTGACCAGGATGTCGATGGTGCCCGCCGTGGCGCAGACCCGCTCGACGTCGCCGCGCTCGCCGAGGTCGGCGCTGATGGGGGAGGCGGTGACGCCGTGCTCGCGCAGCCGGGTGACGGCCTTGTCCAACGGGCCCTGCCTGCGGGCGGCCACCACGACTTCGGCTCCGGCGCGGCCGATGGCTTCGGCGATGGCGTACCCGATTCCGGAGCTGCCGCCGGTGACCAGGGCGCGCCGGCCGTGCAGGGAGAACAGCTCACGCAGATAGTCCGACATGGACCGTCAAGTTAGCACCCTGTCTCAGAGGGTCTGAGGGGTGGCCGATCGTCGGGTGCCACATGGGCGGGCTTCAGTGATCCATCGATCTGCAGTGTGGCTCGTGACTCTGCCTTCGATCTCGGGTCCGACGTGCTCGGATACCCGCCCGCAACGGTTTGGAGCCCTTGGTGCGTCTTCTGCTCCAACCGGCGGCCCGGTCCGAAGGTCGCGACCGACCCGGGGCCGCCTAGCTGACCGCTCGGCGGCCCCGGGAACTCCCGAGGCGTACCGTTTGACACCTCTGATGGCTAACCGCTATCTATTAGCCAACCGTTAGGGGGTTGGCATGCAGGACGCGGTGCTGGCGATGCTGGCCAAGGAGCCGTCGCACGGGTACGGCCTCCGTGCCCGGCTGCGGCGCAGCCTCGGCCCGCTGGGTGAGTCGATGAACCCCGGCCAGATCTATGTGACGCTGGCGCGGCTGGAGAAGGCGGGACTCGTGGTCGGTGAGCGCGCGGACGGTCTGCCCGAGCGGCCGGAGCGCAAGGTTTACGCGCTGACGGCGGCCGGGCAGCAGCGGGTGAGCGCCTGGTTGTCCGAAGTGAGCTGGCCGAAACCGGATCTTGCGGAGTTTCATCTCAAGCTCGCCGCGGCGGCCGCGGCCCGGCTGGCCGATCCGGTGGAGCTGGTGGGGGCGCAGCGCCGTGAGTTGCTGCGCCGGCTGCGTGAGGCGCAGCGGGCGGCGCTGGCCGAGCCGGTGGGGTCGCCCGCCGGTCTGCTGCTGGAGGGGGTCGTGTTGCGCTTGCAGGCGGACCTGCGCTGGCTGGAGGCCTGCGAGCGGGCCTGGTCGAGCACCGATGACGAAGGCGAGGGTGCGTGAACGGGCCGGCTGCCGTGGTCGGGGTGCGTGGCCTGGTCAAGCATCACGGTCAGGGGCAGAGCCTGGTGCGCGCGGTCGACGCCGTGGATCTGGAGGTGCCGCGGGGGCAGATGCTGGCGGTGATGGGGCCCAGTGGGTGCGGGAAGTCGACGTTGCTGCATCTGCTGGGCGGTCTGGAACGGCCGAGCGGCGGGGAGGTGTGGCTGGGCGGGCGGCGTGTGGACACGCTGAGTGAGCGGGCTCTGGCGCGGTTGCGGCGCCGTTCGGTGGGGTTCGTTTTTCAGGCCTTCCATCTGGTGGAGGAGTTGTCGGCGGCGGAGAACGTGGAGCTGCCGGTCCTGCTGGCCGGGGGCTCGCGGCGTGAGGCCAGGCGGCGGGCGGGCCGTTTGCTGGAACGTGTCGGGCTGACCGGCCGCGCGGGGCATCTGCCGTCGCAGTTGTCCGGCGGGCAGCGCCAGCGGGTGGCCGTCGCCCGGGCGCTGGTCAACGATCCGCTGATCGTTCTGGCCGACGAGCCGACCGGCAACCTCGACACCGCGGCGACCTTGGAGGTGTTACGGATTTTCGAAGAGCTGCGTACGGCGGGGCAGACGCTGGTGATGGTCACGCACGATGAGAGGGTCGCGGCCACCGCGGACCGGCTGCTCTCGATGCGTGACGGGATGTTCGCCGACGACACCTACCTGGCCGGTTCTCACGGGCGGGGGCTTGGCGGGCTGATCGGGCTGGACGGCTGATGGGCGCTGTCGTGCTGGTCGCGCGCCTGGTGCTGGCCGGTGTGCGCCGGCGTAGGGCTCAGGCCGTGATGCTCGTGCTCGCGGTGGCCGTGGCCACTGCCACCATGGCGTCGGGGCTGTCCTTGCGGGGCGTGAGCGATGCGCTGTATGAGCAGACCCGGGCGGCCACCGCGGGGCCGGACGTGGTGGTGCTGTCGGGAGAGTCGGGTCCCGCCGTCACCAGGGCGCTGTCCTCGCTGGCCGATGATCCGGACGTGGTGGCCCACCACGGGCCCTATCGCGTCGTCCACGCCGGCCTCACCGCGCGCGGCCGCACCTCCAACGTGGTGGTGCACGGTTTCGGTGAGAAGCCCGGCGCGGTCAACCGGCCGCTGGTGACCTCGGGGCGCTGGGTGCGTCCCGGCGGCGCGGTGCTCGAACGAGGCTTCGCCGCGGCGCTGGGCGCCGGCGTGGGTGACCGCGTCGCCATCGCTGGCCGCTCCTACCCCGTTGTCGGGATCGCGGTGGCCGCGGCCACCTCCGTCTATCCCTGGGGGGCGCAGATCGGCCCGGGCGGCGGTCCCGTCGACTACAGCGGCCTGGCGTGGATGACCCGGTCCGACGCCCGGGACCTGGCCTCGTCCCGCGATCTGCCGGTGACCACGGCCGTGGATCTCAAGCTGCGTGATCCCGCGGCCACCGGGGCCTTCCGCGAGGCCCACCGCGAGCTGCCCCTCGTGGCCCACTTCCACTCCTGGCAGTTCACGGCCGAGCAGGACATGGCCATCCTGAGGAACAGCCTGCCGATCCTGGTCGTCGGCAGCTGGCTGCTGAGCTTCCTGGCCGTCACGGGAGTGGCGGCGCTGGCGGCGGGACGCGCCGTTGAGCAGACGCGCCGGGCCGGGCTGCTCAAGGCCGTGGGCGCCGGGCCGGGTCTGATCGCCGTCGTTCTGTTCACCGAGTATCTGGCACTCGCGCTGGCCGGCGACGTGCTGGGGCTGGTGGTCGCCCACCTGGCCGCGCCGGTCATCGCCAGTCCCACCGCCAGCCGGATCGGCGAGGCCGCCGGGCCGGGCGGCGGCACCGTGGCCGCGGCGACCGCTCTCGCCGCGGCGGTGGCGGTGCTGTCGGCCCTGCGTCCCACGCTGCGCGCCCTGCGTACGGCGACCGTCACGGCGCTGGGCGCCACCGCCCACCAGCCTCGTCACCGGCCCTGGCTCACCGCGTTGTCGGCGCTGCTGCCCACGCCGCTGCTGCTCGGCCTGCGGCTGACTGCCCGCCGACCGGGCCGCGCCGTGCTGCAGGCGTGCGCCACCGCCACCACAGTGATGGGGATCGTCGCGCTGCTGACCCTGTACGCCCAGCCGGAGCGGGGCTACGGCCTGGACGGCTCCTCCGTGCTGCCCAATCTGCGGGGCGAGCACGACCGCCGGCTGATGCTCGCCGTGACCGTCCTGCTGATCGTCCTGGCCGTGGTGAACACCATCACGTTCACCTGGACCACCGCCATGGAGGCCCGGTCGAACCTGGCGATCGCCCGCACGTTGGGCGCCACCCCGGGGCAGGTCTCCGCTGGGCTGTCGGCCGCCCAGCTCCTGCCCAGCGTGCCCGGCGCCGTCATCGGGGTGCCGCTGGGCACCGGCCTGCTCTCGCTCTTCGCCGCCAGGAACGCGGCAGACCCTCCGTCGTCCTGGCTGCTCGGCGCCGTGGTCGCGACTCTTGTGGCGACGGCGGCGCTCACCGCCCTGCCCACGCGCCTGGCGGCCCGCAGGCCCGTGGCGCAGACCCTCAGCGCCGAATCAGCGTGATCGGTCCCGCTGGGCCGGCGGGAAGCGGCGCGTACACCGGGCCGAGGCCCGCAAATGGTTGTGTCACAGCATGCCGGAGAGCCCGAAGGCGGCGAAACGCGGGAACCCGCCACCAGTTCGGCGAGGTACCCGGTGGGGACGGTCGCGAACCCCTGGCGGGCCGGCGTGCACGTTGGGCCACACCTGCCAGATGACTATCGGGCTGGAAATCCGTTCGGTCGAGGACGGCCGTACGGTGACCGGCACCGGCCCGGCCGCTTCGTCGGGGTGGGCGAGCTGTTCTTGTCAGCGGCGTGTGGGAACTGTCGATCCGGCTCGACGGCCCCGCGGGCGAGGAGGGGCTGGCCGCCAGAACACTGATCACCGTAGTAGGCGGCGCGCCTGGTCCGCCTGTGCCGGCGATGACGCGTGCGAGGGCCGTCTTTCCCTGCTTTACGCGCTGAGCACGTCGGCGAGGACGGCGGCCTGGCTGATCTCGGGCCGCCTGGTCGCGGTGAGCAGGGTGAGAGGCCGGTCCTTGGCGAGTTCGCGCAGGTGGGTGAGGGCCTCGGCACGTTCCGGGTCTCGCAGCTCGTCGCGGTAGCGGCGGGCGAACTCCTCGAAGCGGTCGGGGTCGTGGGCGTACCAGGTGCGCAGTTCCGTGGAGGGTGCGACCTGCTTGCACCATTCGTCGAGGTGGGCCCGGTCCTTGGCCATTCCGCGCGGCCAGACCCGGTCGACCAGGACCCGGGTGCCGTCGTCGCCTGCGGGCTCGTCGTGGACGCGTCGCACGTGGATCGTGGTCGTCTTCGCCATCGTCGCCTCCTCTGACACGACGATACGCGCACGCGGACGAGGAGACGTCTGGTGGGGTTGCCGCGCGCGGACGCGGGGGTTAAGCTCGAATGCTGACTTTACCTAGCATGAGCATTCACAACCCTCCCGATAGGAGTATACCAGCGAATGGCTAATCGTCAAGATGGTCTCGCGCAAGCCCTTGACAGCGAGCAGCGTGCCGTGTCGTGGCTGTACGGCCGGCTCGACGTCGCCCGGCAGCGGGCGGAGGAGGCGCTGCGCGCGGCGTACAGCAGGGCGACGGGCACCCGCCAGGCGATGGTCGAGCGCGAGACGATGGCCTCCGAGCAGGCGCGGCGCCTGGCCCAGCTCAACGCGGTCGAGCGCGGACTGTGTTTCGGCCGGCTCGACGACGGCTCCGGGCACAGCACGTACATCGGCAGGATCGGTCTGCGCGACGAGGGGCACGAGTCGGTGCTGATCGACTGGCGGGCGCCGGCGGCGCGGCCGTTCTACGTGGCCACGGCCACCGATCCCGGTGGCCTGGTGCGCCGCAGGCACCTGCATCTGAAGGACCGCACGGTGGTCGGCATCGACGACGAGGTGTTCGACCTGGACGGCATGAGCGACGGTGACCGGCGCGCGCTGGTGGGGGAGGCTGCGCTGCTGGCGGCGTTGCGCCGGGGCAGGACGGGCCGGATGAGCGATGTGGTGGCCACCATCCAGAGCGAGCAGGACCGGGTGATCCGTTCCTCGCTGCAGGGGGCGCTGGTCGTGCAGGGCGGTCCCGGCACCGGCAAGACGGTGGCGGCGCTGCACCGGGCGGCGTACCTGCTCTACACCCACCGCGACACGCTGGAGCGGCGCGGGGTGCTCGTGGTGGGCCCCAACCCGATGTTCCTGCGCTACATCAGCCAGGTGCTGCCGGCGCTGGGGGAGACGCAGGTGGTGATGGTCACGGTCGGGGAGATGTTCCCGGGGGTGCGGGCGAGCGCGGCCGACGCGCCGGGCGCGGCGGTGGCCAAGGGGGATCCGCGCATGGCCGGGGTGGTGGCCAGGGCGCTGGAGCTGCGCCAGGCGGTGCCGGACGGTGACCTGGTCGTGGAGCTGGACGGGCTGCGGCTGCGGGTGCCGTACGAGGTGTGCGCGCGGCTGCGCGAGCGGGCGCGGGCGGTGCGGCTGCCGCACAACATGGCGCGCAAGCTGTACGTGAGCGAGCTGCTGAAGGAGCTGGCCAGGGCAGAGGCGCGGGCGCTGGAGGAGTCGCTGCACATCGAGGAGCTGGAGGTGGACGAGCCTGAGCTGAACGAGCCGCTCGACCTGGAGGCCGACCTGGACGAGATCGACCTGGAGCTCGCGTCGCGGCGGTTGTGGGGTGAGCCGGAGGTCCGGCGCGCGGTGGACGCGTTGTGGCCGGAGCTGACGCCGCAGCGGCTGATCGACGACCTGCTGTCGTCGGAGGAGACGCTGCGGTCGGTGGCGCCGCCGGACCTGGACTGGCGGAAGCTCGTACGCCCGCCCGGCTCAGCCTGGACGCCGGGTGACGTGCCGCTGCTGGACGAGGCGGCCGAGCTGCTCGGCGAGGACGACTCGGCGCGGCGCTCGGCGGCCAGGGAATCCGCGCGGGCGTGGGCCGAGCAGGAGCTCTACGCCCATGAGGTGCTGCAGTCGACCGGGGTGGCCGAGCAGGGCATCTTCGACCGGGCCGACGTGCTGGCCGAGCGGCACACCGACGACGCCTCGGGCCTGACCACAGCCGACCGGGCGGCGGCCGACCGCTCGTGGGCCTACGGGCACGTGATCGTGGACGAGGCGCAGGAGCTGTCGCCGATGGCCTGGCGGATGGTGATGCGGCGGGTGCCGGCCAAGTCGCTGACCGTGGTGGGCGATCTGGCGCAGACGGGGTCGGCGGCGGGGGCGCGGTCGTGGGG
>NZ_JAAAHR010000153.1:0-24202 GCF_009908215.1 Nonomuraea sp. K271
ACCGCCGAGCGCGGCCGCCACCCGGTGGATCTTCTCGGTGGCGATCAGCGCGTAGGCGCACAGGAAAACCGCCACCGCCAGCCATGCGGTGACGCTCACGCGGCCACCGCCCGGTCCAGCAGCGCCTCAAGGATGGTACGGCCGGTCAGCGGGTCAACGGTGACGGCCAGGGGATGGCATGCCAGATCGCGTGCGCGCACCTACAAGCCTCTTTCGTGATCGACGTTGAGAATCGCCGACCAGACTTCCCGGCACACCTGACACCAACGTACCAACCATCCGCAAACGGTGCCGACCGGGCATCTATGTCGTATCGAGGGGCCGCCCGTTCGTCTGTGAGGTGAGGGCCATGCCTTCGGCGCCTCACCGATCGACCCGAAGGAGCGAGTTCATGAATCCCACGTTGAACACGATCGACATACTGGTGTCCGACCTGGACGCCGCCATCGCCTTCTACGCCCGGCTGGGGCTGGAGTTCAAGATCGATGAGCATTCACCCGAGCACGCCGGCTGTGACCTGCCGAACGGCCTGCATGTCATGCTGGACACCGAGGCCTTCCGCACGCCGCACCTGCCCGGCTGGATCGCGCCCTCCGGCGGCCCACGCACCCTGCTGTGCTTCGAGTTCGGCGCCCCCGCCTGGGTGGACGCCAAGTACGCCGAGCTCGTCGGGGCCGGATACCGGGGGATCGCCGAGCCGTTCGACGCGTTCTGGGGTATGCGGTACGCCACGGTGGCCGACCCTGACGGTAATGGCATCGACCTGTACGCCGCCCTCGCGGCACGCTGACACGACAACATTGAGGAGAACGAACGTGAAGTACGTGCTGATGTTCGTCGAGACCGAAGAGTTCGCGGAGCGCCTGCACGCCATGGGCGACCTTGAGCGCGAGGCCGCCTACGCCGCCGTCAGCCAGTGGTTCGCCGACCACGCGGACAGCATCACCCACCATGTTCGTCTGGCGCCGGTGCACACTGCCACCACGGTACGCATGGGCGAGGGCGAGCCTGTCGTCACCGACGGGCCGTACGCCGAGGGCAAGGAGGTGGTCAGCGGGTTCGCCGAGGTCGAGGTGGCCGACCTGGACGAGGCGCTGAAGATCGCTCGGTCCTGGCCGGCCTGTCCTGTCGTGGAGATCCGCCCCATCTCATGAACGAACGGGTGAGCCAGGAGGTGCTGGCGGGGGTGGTGCGCGAGCACGCGGGCCGGCTGGCCGCGTCCCTGGCCTCACTGCTGGGCGACTTCTCCGCCGCCGAAGACCTGGTGCAGGATGCCGTCGAGACCGCGCTGCTGCGCTGGCCGGCCGAGGGCATCCCGCGCAGGCCGGACGCCTGGTTGTTCACCGTGGCCCGGCGGCGCGGGCTCGACGTGCTGCGCAGGGAGTCGAACTACCGGGCCAAGCTCGCCCAGCTCACCTGGTCGGCGCCCGCCACCACCGACGACCGGCTGCGGCTGATCTTCATGTGCTGTCACCCGGCGCTGTCGCGTGCCGCGCAGATCGCGCTGACCCTGCGCGTGGTGTGCGGGCTGTCCACCGCGCAGATCGCCGCGGCGTTCCTGGTGCCGGAGTCCACGGTGGCGCAGCGCATCACCCGCGCCAAACGCAAGATCGGCGAGGCGGGGATCCCGTACCGCCTGCCTGCCGACGAGGAGCTGCCGCAGCGTGTCCACGAGGTGCTGGCGGTCATCTACCTGCTGTTCAACGAGGGCTATCTGTCCAGCACGGCTGAACGGGCGCAGGCACGCGACCTGGTCGACGACGCCGAGTGGCTGGCCGCGCTGCTGGCGAACCTGCTGCCGAAGGAGCCGGAGGCGGCCGGGCTGCTCGCGCTGATCCGGTTGCACCGGGCGCGCGGCACGGCCCGCTTCGACCTCCAGGGCCACTTGGTGCTCCTGGCCGACCAGGACCGCGGCCTGTGGGACCGGCGGGCCATCGAGCGGGCCACCGCCCTCCTCACGCGTACGGCCTGCGCCTACCGGCGTCCGGGGCCGTACCAGCTGCAGGCGGCGATCGTGGCCTGCCACGCCGAGGCCGGCACCTTCGCCGCCACCGACTGGGCGCAGATCCTGGTGCTGTACGACATGCTGCTGCGCCTGGCGCCCTCACCCGTGACGCGCCTGCACCGCGCCATCGCCCTGCGACACGTCAACGGCGCCCAGGCGGCCCTTGCCGAACTGGACGACCTCGGTAAGGAGCTGGAGGGTTATCCGCTCTGGCACGCCACCCGAGCCGAACTGCTGCGCGCCCTTGACCGTGGCCAGGAGGCCCGGCGGGCCGACCAGCGGGCGCTCGATCTGACCACCAACCCGGCCCAGCAGGCGCTGCTCAGGCAACGCCTGGGCTGGGACTGAGCGCCTCGGGCCCCTTGGTCAGGGCGCCGTGGCGATGCCGTCGAGCAGGGCCAGTTCGTCGTCGCTCAGCCGGAGGGCGCCCGCCGCGATGTTCTCCTCCAGGTGCGCGCGGTTGCCGGTGCCGGGGATGGCGAGGATGTGGTCGCCGTGGTGCAGGGTCCAGGCGAGGCGCACCTGTGCCGGGCTCGCGCCGTGGGCCTTCGCGACCTTGGCGACCTCGGCCTGCCCCGTCTCGTCGTGGCCGCCGTGCGGGGTGGCCCCGGGGAGCGAGGTCGCGACGGTGAAGAAGGGCACGAAGGCGATGCCGTGCCGGGCGCACGTCTCGACCAGGGCCTCGTCCTGCCGCTCGGTCAGGCCGTACCGGTTCTGCACGCAGACCACCGGCGCGATCGCCATCGCCTCGGCCAGTTGCTCCGCCGAGACGTTGGAGACGCCGAGATGGCGGATCAGGCCCGCCTCGCGCAACTCGGCGAGCGCGCCGAAGTGCTCGGCCACGGAGCCGGGCTCCTTGTCCATCCCGGCGCCCCAGCGCAGGTTGACGACGTCGAGGTGGTCGAGTCCGAGCTGGCGGATGTTCTCCTCGACCTGGGCGCGCAGCTGGTCCGGCCGCGCGTACTCGAACGCGCCGTCACGGGAGCGGGCCGGCCCGACCTTCGTGGTGAGGACCAGATTCCCGGGGTACGGCTGGAGCGCCGTGCTGATCAGCTCGTTGGCCGAACGGGTGGGCAGGAAGTAGAAGGCCGCGGTGTCGATGTGGTCGACGCCGAGCTCGATGGCGCGGCGCAGCACGGCGATCGCGTCGGCGCGGTCCTTGGGCTTGTCGTCCCATGGCATGCCGGTCAGGCGCATCGCGCCGAACCCGACGCGGTTGACCGTACGGTCGCCGAGCCGCCAGGTGCCCGCGGCGGTGGCAGGTGTGCTGTTGGCGTTGTCGTGGTGAATCGTCATGTTTCTCAGCGTGCGGTCACGCTCCCTGCTTGTCCGAGAATGGCAACATCCTGCCGAGCTAGCCGTTATGGGGTGGGGTCATGCAGAATCGATGGTGTGCGGATGAGCGACGGCCTCACGCGCGTGAACGAAGCGGTCACGGTCGTACGAGGCGAAGAAGAACTGTTCCGGCGGATAGGACACCTGCTCGCGACCGTCACCGACCTCGCATGTGCGGCCAACGACCTGGCCACCTGGGCGGCCGACCACAGGTCGGACGAGCTCGCCGCGGCGACGGCGGGACGCGCGGCCGGTGTGCGCATCCGCAAGATGTACCGGTCGGCGCTGCTGCTCGACTCGCTGTCCGCGCACGAGCTCGCCCGGCGCCGCGACCAGTTCGGCGCGGAGATCCGCATCACCCACGAGGAGATCAACGAGACGATCGTCATCGACCGCCGGCTCGTGATCCTGGCGGGCGATGTCAGGGCGGGTCAGCGCAGCTACAGCGTGATCAGCCAGCCGGAGACCGTCCAGGGCGTGATGTCGCTGTTCGAGACGGCGTGGCGGTCGGCGACCGATCTCGCGGTCTACGACGCGCAGGTCGCCGACATCCGCCGGCTCGCGCCCGCCGTGCTGGACCTGCTCAGCCAGGGCGTCAAGGACGAGGCCGCCGCCCGCCGGCTCGGCCTGGGCGTACGGACCTATCGACGCCGGGTCGCCGAGCTGATGGACGCGCTCGGCGCCGGATCACGTTTCCAGGCCGGTGTCCGGGCCCGCGAGCTCGGCCTGGTCTAGGCGGGTTCGTCTCCGGAGGTGAACGCGGCCAGAATGGTGCCGTACCGCACCAAGGAGAACACCATGGCCAAGTACCTGCTGCTCAAGCACTACCGCGGAGCCCCGGCCCCGGTCAACGACGTGCCGATGGACCAGTGGACGCCGGAGGAGCTGTCGGCGCACGTGCAGTACATGCGCGACTTCGCCGCTCGTCTCCAGGAGACCGGGGAGTTCGTCGGCCATCAGGCGCTCGCCCCGGAGGGCACATTCGTCCGCTACGACGGCGAGGGGCGGCCGCCGGTCACCGACGGCCCCTTCGCCGAGACCAAGGACCTGATCGCCGGCTGGATGATGATCGACGTCGACTCCTACGAGCGGGCGCTGGAGCTGGCCGGTGAGTTGTCCGCGGCCCCGGGCGCGGGTGGCAGGCCGATCCACGAATGGCTCGAACTGCGCCCGTTCCTGTCCGCGCCCTTGACCACGGAGTGACGCACGGTGGACGAGGCCCTGCTGCGGACCCTCACCCCCACGGTGATCGCCGTACTCGTCCGTCGCGGAGCCGACTTCGCCGCCGCCGAGGACGCCGTACAGGAGGCCCTGGTCGAGGCCGTACGGGTGTGGCCGGACGACCCGCCGCGCGACCCCAAGGGCTGGCTGGTCACGGTCGCCTGGCGTAAGTTCCTCGACGCCGTCCGCGCCGACGCCTCCCGGCGCAACCGCGAGCTGCGCGTCGAGGACGAGCCCATGCCCGGACCGGCCCGGGTGACGGACGACACACTCCAGCTGTACTTCCTGTGCGCGCACCCGTCCTTGACCCCGGCCTCGGCCGTCGCGCTCACGCTGCGCGCGGTCGGCGGCCTGACCACGCGTCAGATCGCGCAGGCCTACCTCGTGCCCGAGGCGACCATGGCCCAGCGGATCAGCAGGGCCAAGCGCACCGTCTCAGGGGTGCGGTTCGACCAACCGGGTGACATGGCCACGGTGCTGCGCGTGCTCTACCTGGTCTTCAACGAGGGCTACTCCGGCGACGTCGACCTGGCCGGCGAGGCCATCCGGCTCACGCGCCGGCTCGCGGCCGCGACCTACCACGAGGAGGTCGCGGGCCTGCTCGCGCTCATGCTGCTCCACCACGCCCGGCGCCCGGCACGCACCGGCCCCGACGGCCGGCTCGTGCCTCTCGCCGACCAGGACCGCAGCCTGTGGAACACCCGGCTGATCGCCGAGGGCGTCGACGTGCTCCAGGCGGCGCTCGCCCGCGGCCGTCTGGGCGAGTTCCAGGCCCAGGCGGCCATCGCCGCGCTCCACGCCGACGCCCGTACGGCCGAGGAGACCGACTGGGTGCAGATCGTCGAGTGGTACGACGAGCTGGTGCGCCTCACCGACAGCCCGGTGGCCCGCCTCAACCGGGCCGTCGCGGTCGGCGAGGCCGACGGCCCCCGGGCCGGCCTGGCAGCGCTGGCGGAGCTCGACCCCGCCCTGCCCCGCCACGCCGCCGTCGCCGCGTATCTGCACGAGCGTGACGGGGACCAGGTGGGCGCGGCACGGCTCTACGCCGAAGCCGCCCGATCGGCTCCCAGTCCGGCCGAACGCGAGCACCTCACGCGGCAGGCCGCACGGCTCGACGAGCGGCTGCGCGGGAAGGCGGACGACGGGCACTCCCCGGCCCACTAGCTCAGGAAACCGGGCCGGCGGCTGAGGGACCGCGCCGCCGGGCACGTCAGTGGCGTCCGGTACGCCGTCCGTGCCCGGGTCGCGCGCGGGTGCTCCGGGTGTTCCTGGACGTCAGCGGTGCAGCAGGAGCGGCAGGGTGCTCCAGCCGTGCGCGATGAACGACGGGACGTGCCCCACCTGGCTCTCGTCCACCGCCAGCCGCAGGTCAGGGAACCGGGCGAACAGGGCGGGCAGGGCGGTGAGCGCCTCCTGGCGGGCGAGCGGAGCTCCGATGCAGCGGTGCACCCCTATGCCGAACGCCAGATGCTCAGCGCTCTCCTTGGTCGGGTCGAACCGGCCGGCGTCCTCGCCGTGCTGGTCGGGGTCGTGCCCGGCCGCCATGTAGCTGGTGATGATCGCGTCGCCCGCCTCGATCCGTACGCCGGCGATCTCGATCGGCTCGATGGCGAAGCGCAGCGGCAGGTTGGCGATCGACGGCGCCCAGCGCAGCGTCTCCTCGATCACCGCGTCCCAGGTGATCTCCCCCGCCAGCACACGCCGGAGGTGGTCCGGATGGGTGAGCAGGGCGTGCACGGCGTTGCCGATCAGGTTGACGGTGGTCTCGTGCCCGGCCGCGATCAGCAGCAGCAGGGTGTCGCACAGTTCGGTGTCGCTGAGCGAGTCGCCCGTGTCACGGACGTTGATCAGCTCCGTGGTCAAATCGTCGCCCTGGTTCTCGCGCTTGTACGCCACCAGCGCGGGCAAGACGGTGGCGATCTGGGCCGCCGTGGCCGCCGCCTGCTCCGGGGTTGCGGTGGTGTCCATGATGGCCTCCATGACCTGGGCCATCTCCTCCCGCATGTGCGCGGGAACCCCGAACAGTTCGCAGATCACGCGCATCGGCAGCGGGTGGGCGTAGGCGCTGCGCAGGTCGACGGACCGGCCGGGCGGCTGCGCGGCCATCGCGTCCAGCAGCTCCGCGACGATCTTCTCGACGATCGGCTGCATGGCCCTGGTACGGCGCGCGGTGAAGCTGGGGGCGATCAGCTTGCGGAGCCGGCGGTGTTCGTCGCCGTAGGCGCTCAGCATGTTGGACACGCCGATCCAGGTCATGATCCAGGACCAGCCCGGCGTGGTGAGCGCCCGGTCGAGCTGCCGCCAGTGCCGCTTGTCCTTGCTCACCATCGGGTCGAGGATGAGCTGCTTGAGCAGATCGTGGCGGGTGACCGCCCAGGCCGGGATGCCTCCCGTGAGCTCTACGAGGACCAGGGGGCCGAGGTCACGTAGCCGCCGGACCTCCCCGGGGAGGTCGGTGCCGAAGGGGTCGAGGGCGACGGGGGCTGAACTGCCCAAGGGGATTCTCCTGGCTGGTCAGGGCGAATGGGAGTGAAACGCACCGGCAGGTGGGCCAGCGCGCGGTGGAACGGCCCGGGCCGCCAGGAGAGCTCCTCGCGAGGCACGGTCAGTTCCAGGTCGCACAGATGGGAGGTCAGGCGTTCGATCGCGGTCATCGCGATGATCATGGCCGGGTCGCTGGCCGGGCAGCGGTGCGCCCCGGCGCCGAAGCCCAGGTACGCGCCGCCGTCGGAGCGCAGTTCCTCGGGCACGTTGGTGGGCTCGGTGTTGGCCGCGGCGTAGGAGACCAGGACCAGCTCGGCCGGCTGGATCCAGGTGCCGTGGAAGTGCACGGGCTGGAGCACGAAGTACGGGCCGTAGTTCGACATGGCCGGCTCGGCGCGCAGAGCCTCCATCAGGGCGTCGTACGTGCCGAGCGCGCCGTTGGAGAGCGAGCTGTAGTAACGGTCGTCGCTGACCATCCGGGAGATCGTGTTGGAGATCAGGTTGGACGTGGGCTCGTAGGCGGCGGCCATCACCAGCACGAGGGTCTCGGCCAGCTCGTCGGTCTTGAGCGCGGCCGGGTGGTCGATGAACCAGGACGTCAGATCGTCGCCCCGCCGGGCGTGCTTGGACTGGATCAGCTCGCCGATGTAGCGGCTGAACGCGTCGCTGCCCTGCGCGCCCTTCTCTCCGTCCGCCTCCATCATGTCCGCCAGGGCCTGGATCAGGCCGGCGCTGGCGGAGTCGGGCCGTCCGAAGAGCCCGTTGAAGATGCGGGCCGGAATGAGCGCGGCGAACTCGGAGACCAGGTCCGCCTCGCCCTTCGCGGCGAACTGGCTGATCAGCGAGTCCGACACCATGATCACCAACTGGCGCAGCTTGTGCGGCTGGACGAGCTCGAAGCAGTCGGAGATCACCTTGCGGAATCTGGCGTGCTCGGCCCCGTCGGTCATCAGCGCGTTCGGCCGGTAGCCCAGCATGGCGACCGGCCCGGCGGCCTCAGGGGTGGCGGGCAGCCGCGCCTGCCAGGCCTTGCCGTTCTTGCTCCAGACGCCGCCGACGTTGGTGAGCACGTCCAGGGCGGCCTGGTAGCCGATCACCAGGTGCGCCTCGATGCCGGGGGCGATCTCCACGGGCGCGACCGCGCCGTGCCGCCGGCGTAGCTCCGCGTAGATGGCCTGCGGGTCCCTCGCGTAGTCCGGTCCGTACAGGCGGCCCGCGTCGGGCATGTAGCGCAGGGTCATGACAACACCAGCTCTCTGATGTGCTCCACCAGCGCGATCAGGGAGGCGCGGGCGGAGGCGGGGTCGCGTGCGTCGCACACCACCAGCGGCGTGTGCGCGTGCAGGTCGAGCGCCTTGCGCAGGGCGTCCGGCGGGTAGTCGGGCGAGTCGGGGAAGTGGTTGACGGCCACCGCGTAGCGGATGCCGGCACTCTCCACCAGGTCGAGGACAGCGAAGCTGTCGTCGATCCTGCGGGTGTCGGCCAGCACCAGGACCCCCAGCGCGCCGCGCACCAACTCGTTCCACAAGACTTGGAACCGGGTCTGCCCCGGCGCCCCGAACAGGTACAGCACCACGCCCGGCATGGTGAGGCGGCCGAAGTCGATGGCGGTGGTCGTGGTCGTCTTCTCGTTCACGCCGGTGAGGTCGTCCACCAGCGTGCCCGCCTGGGTGAGCACCTCCTCGGTGTTGAGGGGCTTGATCTCCGAGAGAGCGTCCACCAAGGTCGTCTTGCCCACGCCGAACGGCCCGGCGATGACCAGCTTGACCGGTATGTGTTCAGTACTGATTCGGCTGTCAGAGAGCGCGGAGGCCACTGAGCACCAACTCCAAGATCTCAATGTCGGGCAGGTCGCTGATGGGCGGATCGCGGGTCAGCAGTGTTCCGCCTCCGACCAGCCCGGCGACCAGCAACCGCACGACGCAGTACGGCAGGCCTAAGTGCGCGGCGCACTCGTACACCGACAGGGGCCCGTCCCCCAGCAGGGACACCAGGTGCGACCCAGGAGGGGCCAGCCCGTTGGTGGCGGCGTCGGGCGCGACGTACACCAGCGTCGTGCGCTCGACGTGGATGTGCTCGGGCACGGTCAACCTCGCGGCGGCCATGAAGTCCGGGACGACCCGCCGCCGTTGCCGTCCGGAGGTCATGTCCGGACGCCCTGCACCCTGGCCGCACTGGCCTCGTCGAGAGCCTTGAGCAGCTTCTGCACCTGGAGCTGCACCTCGTAGGCCAGTGCGCCGATGTTGACCACACCGGTGGCGGCGACCACGATGGCCGCGCGGTCGCCGGCCGGGGCGACGTAGTAGTAGCCGCTGCCGGCGGAGATGACGATGTCCACCACCTCGTCGTCCGCGCCGTCGCTGAGGCCCGCGCACAGCGCGCGCGCCGCCCCGAGCACGGAGCTCGTCATGGCGGCGGCCCGCTCGCCGCTCTCGGTGGTCACGTCCGCCGAGCCGCCGAGGATGAGCCCGTCACGGCTCAGCACCACGCCGCTGACGACGCCGGGCAGTGCGAGCAGGGGTGACAGGACCCAGGACACGTCGAGGGGCAACGGGCGACCCTTGGCCTGAACACGGCCTGAAGCGCTGTGAGCGTCCATGGAAACGGTCATTTCCCTTCGGTTATGTCGTGCTGCTCGGTCGGGAGCGCTTCGCGGCGGCCCGCCTCGGCTCCCGCCTGGAAGTCCCCCCACCGTTTCTGGGCCTCTTCCGGGGTGGTGAGCAACCTGCCACCCGTACCGTCAGAATGATCTCCTGTGGTGGTCGTGGAGCTGGACGCGGAACGCGGCGACTGGCGGCGGCGCTGCGGCAGCGGTGCCAGGTCCTCCGCCTGCCGTTGCTGGGGGGCCGTCACGGGCTGGGGAGCCGTCACGGGCTGGGGCCGTACCGAAGAGGCGACCGGCTCGGGCCGGTGCGCCGCCACCGGCTCCGGCCGGTGCGCGGAGACGGCCGTCGATCCCTGTTGAACGGCCGTGGCGGCGGCCATGGGCTCCCGGCGGATGGCCGTGGCGGCCGGGGCGACCGCGCGCACCGGCTCGGGCGCCAGCACCGACGGCCGGGTGTCCTCCGGCATCTCCACCAGGAGGGCGGTCGGGATGTTCAACACGGCCTGTACGCCGCCGAAGGCGCTCTTCTTGACCGTGACCTGCATCCCGTAGTGGGCGACCTGGCGGCCGATCGCGGCCCAGCCGGTGCGGGGCGGGTTGCCGAGGTCGACCAGGCGCACGGGATGGTTGCCGCTCAGCAGGCGGCCCGCGCGGGCGTACTGGTCCTCGTTGAGGCCGACGCCGGCGTCGTCGATGACGATGGCGGCGCCGTTGTTGGTCTCGTGCACGGCGATGGTCACCTTGAGCGTGCCGTGGGAGTGGTGGACCGCGTTGGCCAGCAGCTCGGCGGTGGTGAACAGGATCGACTCCGCGGCGCGAGCGGCGACCCCGATCCTGCGGCGCAGGTGGTTGGCCGGGCCCTCGATGCGCAGCTCGAAGTTCTCCACCCGGGAGACGGCACCCACCACCAGGTCCACCAGGTAGGTGTCGTCACGCGACAGGCCGGGGGTGGCGCCGCAGGCGATGCCGGTGACCTGCATGCGGCGGATGATCAGCTCGTTGAACATGTCGAGGCCCAGCACCTCGCGCAGCAGCGCCGTGTGCTCGTCGCCGCTGTAGCGCTGTTGCACACCGGCGAGCAGGTCCTGGGCGCGCAGCGCCTGGGTCTGCACGCGGGACATGGCGCCCCTGATGACCGCCTGGGCGGCCTCGTCGATGCGTTCGCTCTCGTCACGGATGCCGCGGGTGAGCGCGTCGAGGATGGCGCGGTGCTGCCTGTCGAGGTCCGTGCCGGCGAGCGCCTGGTTCTGCATGCCGGGCACGATCACGTGCGGGGAGCGCAGGTGGGACAGCAGGGCGGGAATCCGTTTGGAGATCAGGTGATCGGTCTCCACGCGCAGGAGGTCGTGCTGGGCGCGGACCTCGCGGAGCAGGTCCGCGTTCTCCTGGGCCTTGCGTTCGGCCTGCAGCAGGCGCTGGCTCCAGGCGCTGGACTCGCGGGTCAGGTGGTCCTGCGCCTGACGTGTCTGTGCGAGCTGCCCGCGGGCCTGGCCGAGCCGGCCGCGTAGGCGCAGATAGAGGGTCACGACGCCCGCGAGGGCGAGCACGAGGACGGCGACGCAGATCACCATCGCGACGCTGAAGGAGTCTGACGGCATGAAAGTCCTGGGAGGTTGGGGAGGCGATGGGATCTGCCGACGCCACGGAAGCCTGTGCTAGCGGCGAGCGTCGATCTCGTCCGGTGGCCGACTGAGACCGCGCCCCCGTGGCGCGAACCCTCCGACGTGGCCGACGCCGCTGTGTGCCTGGTGCGGCTCTGTGTGAGGCATGGCGAGGCCAAACGACGGCATGGGAATTCTCGTCTCACTAGAAGGACGGCCCAATCGGGTGACCAGTATTCCGCTTAAGTCGCGTTAGTCAACCGTGTGCACGTTCTTCACTGCGTCCCTTTCAGCACCCCTGTGTCGAACCCCGGCGAGCCGCTTACGAGTCCCTGGTACGCAGCGACCTGCGCATATCACACTCGCGTACGCCGCCACGCACTCCGCGTGGTGGGATTTCGCACTGGGCAATCGGCGCAATTGGGTCGGAAACGCGCAAGAATTAACTACCTCGATGTCAATGGACGAGTCGCCGCCTGTTAGGTTCAGGGTCATGATCAAGGAAGGTCTCCTTCGACCAGGTCCAGCTGCCCCAGAACGCTGAGCGCGTCGGCGAGGTAGTGGCCGAAGTTGCCGTCCTCGCTGTAGGCCAGCGTGAGCTCGGCCGCCACCGCGCCCAGGAACTGGGTGACCGTCGTGGTAGTGAGCGTTGCCGAGCGCCTCGGCGACCTTCGTCGCCCGCTGCAGGACGCAGCCCCATGGCCTCGGCCGACGGCAGGACGTCGAGTTCCAGCAGGCTCACGCCCTCCAGGCCGACCAGCCTGACCCGTCCGGTGAGGAGCACGGCCGTGCCCGGCGCCCCGGGCAGCAGCGGCCGCACCTGCTCCTCCCCCGCGACGTTGTCGAGCACGATGAGGATCCTGCGTCCGGCCAGGCAGCTCCGGTCGAGCGCCACGCGCTCTTCCAGGGATCCGGGGATGCCGGTGGTGCTGACGCTCAGTGAGAACAGGAACCGGGCCGGACGCACTGTAGATCGTGGAGGGACTGGTTCGGTGGTCCACTCGGTGAAGAACCGATTGCGAACTCACCCCATGGGCTACCTCACAGCGCCGGCTTCCGTGGCCGGGACGTGGCCGACATCCGCAACGCCGCCGCTGGATCGGCGAAGCCTGGCATGACGACCATGATGCCCGCGGGCGGGCGCAGGCCGTCGGCGCGGTGGATCAGGGGGCCTTCACGACGGCGTCGATCTCCACCACGCTGCCGTAGGGCAGGTCGCGTACGCCGACGACCGTGCGGGCGGGTCGCGGCTCGGGCCAGAGGTCGAGGAACTGCTGGTTGGCCGCGTCCCGCAGCCTCATGTCGGTGACGAAGTAGGTCAGCTTCACCACGTCCTCCAGCCGCGCGCCCACCGTGGCCATGCGCCGCCGCGCGGTGTCCATCGCCGCGTCCAGCGCCGCCCGCTCGCCGCCCACCACGGTGCCGTCCTCCCGCAGCGGCAGCGAGCCGGAGACGAAGACCAGCCCGCAGGCGACCACGGCCGGGCTGTACGGGTGGTGTGGATCAGTGCTCATGGAGGACCTCCTGGCGAGCGGGTTCGGTCAGGACGCGGGCCAGCAGCGCGGGGTTGACGGAGCCGCCGCTCAGGATGGCGACGTGCTTGCCGGCGGTGTCCCCCGCGAGGTAGGCGGCGAAGGTCACCGCGCCGCTGGGCTCGGAGACGAGCCGGGCGTCCAGTGCGAGGCGCCGTACCGCGTCGAGGATCTGCTCCTCGCTGACGGTCACGATCTCGTCGAGGTGGCGGCGGATCTGCTCCCACGGCACCCGGCCCAGGCCGTGGGTACGCAGCCCGTCCGCCACGGTCCGGTAGGTCTGCTCGGGCTCCCAGGCCAGGCGGCGGCCCTCGCGCAGGCTCTGTTCCGCGTCCGCGGCCAGTTCCGGCTCGACCCCGACCACGCGGGTACGCGGTCGCAGCGCCTTGACGGCGGTCGCCACCCCGGCGGCCAGGCCGCCTCCGCTGACGGGGACCAGGACGACGTCCGCGTCGGGCAGGTCCTCCATGATCTCCAGGCCCACGGTGCCCTGACCGGCCACGACCGCCGGGTCGTCGAACGGCGGCACCGGCAGGTAGCCGTGCTGTTCGGCGAGCACGAAGCCGTGGGTGTCGCGCAGGGCCGGGGGCACCAGGACGACTTCGGCGCCCAGTTCCCTGACCACGTCGACCTTGTTCGGCGGCGCGGTGTCCGGCATCACGATCACCGCGCGCAGCCCGAGCCGCTGGGCGAGCCAGGCCACCGAGCGCGCGTGGTTGCCGCTGGAGTGGGCGACGATGCCGCGTTCCCGGGCCTCGGGCAGCGACTGCTTGATCTTGTTGTACGCCCCGCGCAGCTTGAAGGCCGCCGTCGGCTGCAGCGACTCGGGCTTGATCCACAGTGGCCGGCCGGGCTCCGCCGGGTCGAAGGGCAGCAGCGGAGTGCGTACCACCGTGTCGGAGATGCGTGCGGCGGCGGCGCGGATGTCCGCCTGCGTCACCTGCTCGGTCATGCCAGCCGTCCCTTCACGGCCCTGCCGGGTCTCGCGTCCGGCAGCACCTCGCCGTCCCTGACCACGAACTCGCCGTTCACCAGCAGGTGGTCGACGCCGGTCGAGGGGCGCCCCGGCTCGGTGTAGGTGGACCGGTCGCGTACCTCGTCGAGGTCGAACACCACGAGGTCGGCGTCCGCGCCTTCCTGCACCCGGCCCTTGCGCCGGAACTGCGGCGCCACCGCGGACAGCACCTCGGCGGGCCGCAGGGTGCACCGTCCCACCGCCTCGACCAGGCTCAGGCGGCCGGAGCCGCGCACCATCGTGGCGAGGAACCGGGAGAACGTCCCGCTCGTACGCGGATGGCCGGCGGCCGTGACCGGCAACGGCCAGGTGTCGTCCGGGGCGGCGAACGGGATGGCGTCGGAGGCGACCGCGGTGTCGGGAAGCAACAGGGCGCGTTCCAGCACCGACCAGTCGGCCGGGTCGTCCTCGTCCAGGTAGTGGATGGCCACCATCGTGCCCGGGTCGGTGCGCTGGATCTCGCGCAACCGTCCGGCGTCGCGAGGACGTTCGCCGGTGGCGGCGATCACGAGGTCGCGCGGCGTGATGCCGAGCCGGGGCAGGTTCTCCGGTGACAGGAAGGGCACGCCGATCGTGGTCATGCCGGCGCCGTAGGGGTAGGCCTCGGTGGACACCTTGAGCCCGTGCCTGCGTGCCCCTTCGACCACGGCGCCGACCTCGTCGATGGCGCGCAGCGACGTGCTGTTGATGTGGCACAGGTGCATGTGCGCGCCGGTGCCGGCCGCGGCGGCGACCACCTCGGCGATGCCTTCGAGCGCGGTGCCGGGGTCGTCGGGGTTCTTGAAGCGGGCATGGGTGAACGTGGGCACGTCGTAACGCTGGGCCAGCCGCGCCACCTGGACGTACTCTTTTCGCCCGGTCTGCGGGGCGTAGCCCAGTAGCACCCCGATGCCCAGCGCGCCCGCGTGCAACTGGGTTTCCAGCTCGGCCAGCACCTGGTCGACCTGGGCGGCGGTGGCCTTGTCGCGCCAGTGGGGGCCGCCGCACAGGTCGGCGAAGCTCTCCCAGCCGCCGTCCGGCTCGGCTCCGTCGAGGACCTTCATCCGGGCCATGGCCCAGGACGCGGAGTAGCCGTAGTTGATCGGGCGGCCCTCGTCGCTCGCGCGCCGATAGGCCTGTTCCACCGGGGCCGCGCCCGACTCCAGTTCCAGGGCCGTGGTGACGCCGTCCAGGGCCTGCATGCGCAGCGAGCCCACCGTCTGCGCATGGCTGTGCAGGTCGATGAAGCCCGGTGCCAGCACCCGGCCGGTGAGGTCGAGTTCGTGGCGGGCGGGCGCCGGTTCCTCGGCGACTGACGTGATCTTGCCGTCCGTGATGGCGACGTGGCGGACCGCGTCCAGTCCCGTTTCGGGATCCACCACCCGTGCGCCACGCAACAGTAGGTCATTCACCCTTTAATCATCACGATCCGCCCCAAGATGCGCCTATACTGCCGGAATCCGACATAAAGGGAGCAATGTCGTGATGGATTCCGTCATATTGCGGGAAAACGATCTCGAGCTCATCGACGCGCTGCAACTCAACCCCCGGGCGTCCTGGGCCGAGGTCGGCGCGGTGCTGGGCATGGACCCGGTGACCGCGGCGCGGCGGTGGAAACGGCTGGTGGACGACCGGCTGGCGTGGTGCACGGTCGCCCTCGGACGGCGCCAGCTGCACACCATGAGCGTGGCCTTCCTGGAACTGACCTGCGAGGCCGGCGCCGCCAACGAGGTCGCCGCGGAGCTGGCCCGGCAGCCGCACATGATCACGGTGCAGCACATCGCCGGCTCGTACGACCTGTGGACGATCGCGATCGCGCCCGACCTGGCCGACCTGTCCGAGTACCTGCTGTCCCGGCTCCCCCGGCAACCCGGGATCACCCGGGTGCGCACCCACATCGCCACCCGGGCCTTCGACCTGAGCATGCGCTGGCGGCTGCGGGTGCTCAACGCCGCCCAGGCCGGACGGCTGCGCCCGGCGCACCACCCGCACGCGGTGACCCGCCCGATGGACGAGATCGACCGCCGCCTGTTCGTCGCGCTGAGCACGGACGGGCGGCGCAGCTTCGCCGAACTGGAGGCCGAGCTCGGGCTGTCCGCCCGTACGGTGCAGCGTCGCATCAACCGGCTGGTCGCGGTCGGCGACATCACCTTCCGCTGCGACCTGGCCAGGCGGCTGGCGGGCTGGCACGACTCGGCGGTGTTGTGGCTGGCGATGCCGGACGACCACCTGGAGAGCACCGGCGAGCAACTCCTGAGCTGGCCCGAGACCCGCACCTGCGCGGCCGTCGCCGGACCCAACAACCTCTTACTGACCGTGGGCCTGCACAACGTGGCCAATCTGCACGAACTGGTCACCCGCCTGCGCCACGACTTCCCGCACGCCACGATCGTGGACAGGCAGCTGGTGCTGCGCCAGGTCAAGTTGTACGGACGGGTGCTCGACCAGGTCGGCCGCTGGTCCTCCACGACGCCGCTCGACCTGTGGGCGCTGGGGGCGGACGATCCCGGTGCGCCACCGTGAAACGATGACCGGTTCCTGCATGAACGCCGGTCAGGATGACGGTTTCCGGCGATGGAAGGGCCTGTCTGACTGGGCTGCCCATACTTTCCCAATTACCTGGCGGCCAAAGCCATCGCTGGCAACGCGAAGGAACCCCTCATGCTGAAAACCGGGCGACCAACGACCCTGGACCGGGTGCTGGGCGGAGTGGAACGGCTGGGCAACAGACTGCCCAACCCGTTCATCATGTTCGTCGGGATGTTCGTCCTGATCTCGCTCGCGTCGTGGGCCGCCGCGGCCCTCGGCGCCACGGTGCAACCACCCGGCGTCGCCGAGGCGACGCCGGTCAGGAACGTCCTGTCCGGCGAGGGCCTGGTGGACCTGCTCGGCTCCGCGGTGGACAACTTCGTGGAGTTCCCCGCTCTCGGCCCGGTGCTGACCGTGGTGCTCGGGGTGGGCGTGGCGCAGGGCACGGGGGCACTGGAGGCGGCGGTGCGCCTGGCCTTCTACCGGGTGCCGCGTTCCCTGGTGCCGTACGTGGTGGCCTTCGTCGCCTGCCAGGGGCACGTCATGTCGGACGCGTCCTTCCTCGTCATCCCTCCGCTGGCGGCGCTCGTCTTCCGCGCGGTCGGCCGGCACCCGCTGGCCGGGCTCATCGGCGCGTACGCCTGCACCGCCACCGGCTACGCCGGCGGGCTCCTGCTGGGCACGCTCGACGCCAGCCTCGCGGGCATCACCGAGAAGGCCGCGGCCCTGCTGCCGGGAAGCGGCGGCTACACCACCAACATCGCGATGAACTACTACTTCGGCGCCGCGGCCGGGCTGGTCCTGCCCGTCGTCGGCGGGTTGCTGATCTCCCGCGTGCTGGAGCCTCGGCTGCCCGCGTGGCGGCCCGCCGAGGGCGACGACGCGCACGTCGAGGTGACCCGCCGTGAGCGGCGGGCGCTGCTCGTCTCGGGGCTCGTGGTGGCAGGGTTCCTGGCGCTGGTCGTGCTCGCCTGGCTGGTGCCGGGCAGCCCGCTGCGCGGCGAGGACGGCTCACTCGTGCCCTCGCCCCTGCTGGACAACCTGGTGCCGATCATCGCGCTGGTGTTCTTCCTGTTCGGCTACACCTACGGCCGGGCGATGAAGCTGGACAAGGACGAGCGCAACGTCTACACGCTGATGACCGCGTCGATCAAGGAGATGGCCGGGTTCATCACCCTCATCTTCATCGTCGCCCAGACGCTGAGCGTGCTCTCCTGGAGCGGGCTGGCGACGTTCCTCGCGGTGAAGCTGGCCGACGCCGCCCAGGCCGTGGGGCTCGTCGGGTTCCCCGCGCTGGTCTTCCTGATCCTGCTGTCCTCGATGCTCAATCTGGTGATCACCTCGGGCTCCGGCCTGTGGTCACTGGAGTCCACGGTGATGGTGCCGGCGCTGATGTTGCTCGGCCTGTCACCGGCCATCATCCAGGCCACCCACCGCATCGGGGACTCCATCACCCAGGCGATCTCCCCGATGCACATTTTCCTGTACTTCATCCTGGCCTCCGCGCAGAAGTACGAGCCCGAACTCAAGCTCGGCACGCTGGCGTCCAGGCTCCTGCCGTTCGTGCCCGCGTTCGGCCTGGTGTGGGCGTGCGTACTGGCCGTCTTCTACTTCTTCGGCCTGCCGGTCGGCCCCGGCGCGGGGATCCACCTGCCCTGATCGGGGCGGCCTGCGGCACTTCAAGACCGAACGTTCTCCCTGCTAGACTTCCGGCGATGGTGCAGCACACAGGAGGTCAGGTGTCAGAAGCGCGATCGCGGCTGCTCGGCACCGCGACCCGGCTCTTCTACACGGAAGGGCTCCACTCCGTGGGGATCGACCGGATCGTCGCGGAGGCCAAGGTGACCCGCGCGACGTTGTACCGGCACTTCCCCAGCAAGGACGAACTCGTCGTCGCCTATCTCCGGGGAGCCGACCAGGCCCTGCGCGACCGGGCCGGCGAAGCCGTCGCCCGCGGCGGACCGGCGGCCGACGTCCTGCGGGCCATCGCCAGGGCGATCGCCGACGACATCAACTCGCCCGGGTTCCGCGGATGCGCCTTCCTCAACGCCGCGGCCGAATATCCGGACCCCGAGCATCCCGTGCACAAGGCCGTGCTCGCCCACCGCGAGTGGTTCCTGAGCACCGTCACCGACCTGCTCGCGCAGACCGGGCAGACGCCGCCCGAGCCCGCCGGCCGGCATTTCGTCATGCTGCGCGACGGCGCGATGGCGGCGGGCTGCCTGGCCGACCCGGTGGAGGTCAGCGAGACGTTCCTCCAGGGAATCGAGGGAATCCTGCGGTTCCGCTCGGGCTCCGCCGAGCAGAACGCCTAGCCGACGGTGACCAGGCCGCTCTCGTAGGCGGCGATCACCAGCTGCGCGCGGTCGCGGGCGTGCAGCTTGGCCAGTAACTGGCCGATGTGGGTCTTCACGGTGGCCATGCTGACGATGAGGCGTTCGGCGATCTCCGTGTTGGACAACCCCTGGCCGATGAGCTTGAGCACCTCGCGTTCGCGCGCCGTGACGCCGTCGAGGGAGCGGTCCGCCCGTTGGCGGGGTTGCGGCTGCCGGGCGAACTCCCCGATGAGACGCCGGGTGACGGAGGGAGCGAGCAGCGCCTCTCCGCCCGCCACGACCCGGATCGCGGAGAGCAGGTCTCCGGGCGGGGTGTCCTTGAGCAGGAACCCGCTGGCGCCCGCGCGCAGCGCTGAGAAGACGTAGGCGTCCAGGTCGAAGGTGGTCAGGATCAGCACCTTCACGCCCGCGGTCGCCGGCGCCCCGCAGATCCGCCGGGTCGCCTCGATCCCGTCGAGCTCGGGCATCCGGATGTCCATCAGCACGACGTCCGGCCGCAGCCCGGCGGCCCGCTCGACGGCCTGCAGCCCGTTCTCGGCCTCGCCGACGACCTCCAGCCCGGGGGTGGTGCCGATCAGCACCCCGAAGCTCGCCCTGAGCAAGTGCTGGTCGTCGGCGATCAGCACCCGGACGCCGCTCACGCGGGCACCCCCTCCAGCGGAAGCCTCGCGTGGACCCGGAACCCACGGCCCGCGAGCGGCCCGGCGGTGAACTCGCCCCCGTAGACGGCGACGCGTTCGCGCATGCCGACCAGCCCGTGACCCGGAGGGTGGCCGGCCGGGGCGCGACGGCCGTCGTCGGTCACTTCGATCTCCATTGCGTCGTCCCTCCTGTCGACCCGCACCACGCAGCGCGCAGGAGCGGCATGCTTGATCACATTGGTCAGGGACTCTTGCACGATGCGGTAAACCGCGACCCCGATCGTAGCCGGGATGCCGTCGAGCCCGTCACCGATCCGCAGGTCGACCTCGGCCCCCGCGGATGTGGCGTGCTGGGCGATCTCGGCCAGCCGGTCGGCGGTCGGCGCGGGCTCCAGCCGCGCGGCGTCCTGCGGATCCTCGTCGACGGCGCGCAACAGGCCGAGCATGCGCCGCAGCTCCCGAGCGGCCTCGCGGCTGGATGCCTCGATCACGGTCAGGGCCGAGCGGGCCTCGTCGGGCCGCTCCTCGGCGACGTGGAGGGCCACGGACGCCTGCACGGTGATCACGCTCAGGCTGTGCGCGACACCGTCGTGCAGATCGCGCGCGATGCGCAGCCGTTCGTCGGCCAGCACCTGCTGGGCGGTCCGCGCCTCGTGGTCCCTGCGGGCGCGCACCGTGCGCCCCACCATCCACACCGCGACCGGAATGATCATCTCGGTGGCGAGCACGGGCAGCGACCTGCCCCAGTCAGGCCGCGGCTCCTGCGACACGGCGAAGAGCACGGCCGCGGAGATCCCTCCCACGGACAGGGCGAGCGCGGCTACGGCACGGCGGAACGGCTCCGACACGGCCACCGGGTAGATCGCGAAGACGAGGAGCACGTCGGGCACCAGCGCCGCGTGGGGTGCCACCCACCGCATGGCCACGGCCACCATGCTCGTTCCCGCCACGATCGCCACCACGGGAACGGGCCGGCGGCGGCGGACCACCAGCGGCAGCGCCATGAGGACTCCGGCGAGGATCGGCAGCGGCTCCACCCTCGCCTCCGGCGGCACCTCCTCGATGATGGCCATCACGGTGAAGAACGTCAGGAACACGGCGATCGCCAGGTCCGCGAGGGCCAGGAACACGGGCCGCACCCTCAGCAGCAGCGGCGGCCGGAGATCATGGGTCATGGCCGAACGCTAGCCTGTAGGCGCCCGGCGGCGGCTCAGACCACGGTATGAGACCCATGACCAGACCATGCTCCGATGTCGCGGACGGCGGGATCCGCGACCGTTGACGGCATGATCGAACGAAGCGGACTCACCAGTTTCCTCAGCAACCACGGCGACCGGGCCGGGCGTGGCCGGGCGCGGGCCCTGACCATCGCGGGAGCGGTCGGGGGCGCAGCGGTCCTCGCGGCGACCATGGCGTCGCCGGCCAACGCGATCATCGGCGGGCGCGACGCCACGGAAAACTACTCCTTCACCGTGACCCTGCGCGACGGCAAGGACGTGCACTACTGCGGGGGCGTGCTCGTCGCTCCCCAGTGGGTGGCGACGGCGGGGCACTGCTCGCACGTCCCGATCGGCCAGGTCAGCGCCAAGGTCGGCGGCACCCACGTCGAGAAGGGCGGCAGCCTGCGCCACGTCACGAAGATCGTCAGGCACCCCCGCTACACTGCCGACCCCAACGACCTGCGGCACGACATCGCGCTCGTCAAGCTGGACCGGCCGGTCACGCAGAAGCCGATCAGGATCGCCGGCAGGCCCGGAGCTGCGAGCCAGCCGGTCCGCCTCCTGGGCTGGGGCATGACCTGCGAAGACGGAAACAAGTGCCCGGATCCGCCGGTCACCCTGCAGGAGCTGGACAGCGCGATCGTCTCCGACAAGCGGTGCACGGGCATCGACGCCGCCAGCGACATCTGCTCCGAACACCCCGCCAAGAAGGCCCAGAGCTGCATCCTCGACTCCGGCGGCCCCATGGTGCGCAAGATCGGGGGCCGCTGGGAGCTGGCCGGCATCACCAGCCGCGACGGCAACGAGAAGACCGACCCCAGCTGCGTCGGCCCCGGGGTGTGGACGGACGCCGCGGCCTACAAGGGCTGGATCACGAAGACGGCCGGCATCGCCGTGCCGGTGCCCCGCGAGCAGCGGGGCCGGTGAGGGATCCGCACCCGCGGGCAGTCAGAGGGTCGAGGCGAGCCCCTCCGCGATCTCCCTCAGCTCGGCGCCGACGGCCTCCCACCGGAGAACTCCTTGGCGTGGCCAGGGCTGAACATGATCTCCGCGCGCTGCCTGTCGCCCATCCTGAGGAAAAGCGCGGGGGGTGCCCTTCCCGCCGTCCTCACCCACCCACTGGACGACCAGATAGCCGGTCCAGTCGCCGATGGTCACTCCTCACCGTCGCCCTCGTCGCGATATCTCTGGATCTGGTCATCGATCTCCTGGACGCATCCTCGAACATGCAGATCTGGACGCAGTAGGCGCCGTTCTCCTCGCCGTCGTAGTCGTACGACGTCGTGTGATGGTCACCGAAGTCCAGCGACCCGTTCGACCATCGCGGCCGTTCGGGCAGATTTTCACCTGACCGTGTACGACAGCCCGAAGAAGCTGCGCAAGGTCGCTCCCGTCGTCGCGAGGAACCTTCGCCGCCATCTCGGCGAGTGACGTCGCGGCCGGGGCGTTCTGGGAGGCTGGAAGCCTGGAACACGAAAAAGGGGGACATGGTGCAGACGTTGAAGAGGGTCGTGGTGCTCGATCACCCCGACCCGCGGGGGCTCGATCCCGCGCTCGTCGGCCCGCAGGCGGAACTGATCGACGCCTCCGGGCGGGCCGACGCCCACGAGCTGTGTCACTCAGCCGACGTGGTCCTCGCCGACGCCGCCCCCGTGACCGCCGAGCTGGTGGGCAGGATGCGACGCTGCCGGCTGATCTGCTCGTACGGCGTCGGCGTCGACAACATCGACGTGGCCGCGGCGACGGCGGCCGGGATACACGTCTCGCGGGCGCCGTCCTACTGCGTCGAGGAGCTGGCCGACCACACGCTGGCGCTGATCCTGGCCTCCACCAGGGGCATCGTCCGCTACCACGACCACGTGCGGAGCGGCGGATGGGACCACTGCGGAGCCGGGACGCTCCGCCGTACCCGGGGGCGGGTGCTCGGCCTGCTCGGGCTGGGCCGGGTCGGCCGAGCCGTCGCGGCGCGAGCCGCCGCGTTCGGCTTCCGCGTGCTGGCGACGGTCCCGGTGGCCGACGGCCCGCACGCGGCGTTCGCCGAGCTCGTACCGCTTGAGCGGCTGGTCGCGGAGGCCGACGTGCTCAGCCTGCACGCGCCGCTGACGCCCGACACCCGGCACGTCATCTCCGCGGCCGAACTGGCGGCGATGAAGCCGACGGCCTACCTGGTCAACACGGCGAGAGGCGGCCTCGTCGACCAGCCGGCCCTGCTGGCGGCGCTGCGGGACGGCCGGCCGGCGGGCGCGGCACTCGACGTCCTGGCGACCGAGCCGCCGCACGCGCACGAGGAGCTCCTCGCCCTGCCGAACGTGATCGTGACCCCGCACGCGGGCTTCTACTCCGAGGAGTCGCTGGCGGACCTCACCCAGGAGGTGTTCTCGGAAGTCCGTGCCGCTCTGAACGGCGACCGGCCGCGCAACGCGATCAACCAGCCGGCGGTACGAGGTGCGGACCGCGCGGCGGGCTGACCTCGGCCCGCGTAGCCCGACGGGCTCCACCGCGTACGGCGGGCCCTGCGCTGGGGGCGCCAGCCGACCGCGAGCGTCACGGCCAGCAGCAACTCGGTGATGTCGCCGCCGTAGTACATGATCTCGGCCGCGCCGCGCAGTTGCTCCGCCGGCACGGGCACGTCCACCCCGATTCCGGCGTACATGAGCTGCGACAGCCCGCTGTGCACCGCGATCGCCACCCCGAGCACCACCAACCGCGCCGGCACCGAGGGACGCCCGGGGGCGGGGTCAGGTCCGGCGATCACCCATGCGAACAGGTAGCCCGACAGCAGGAAGTGCACGTGGACCGCCGCGTGCAGCCACTCGTTCGTCATGGTGTGCCGGTAGAGCGGGGTGCAGTACAGAACCACCATGCCGCCCACGCTGAGCACCAGCGCGACGACCGGGTGGGAAAGAGCGTGCATGACTCGTCCGCGCAGCAGGGTGCCCAGGCGGCGGGCACGGGCGGCGGGCAGGGAGCGCAGCAGCAGGGTCATCGGCGCTCCGAGCACCAGGCACAGCGGTGCCAGCATGCCGATGAGCAGGTGCTGCAGCATGTGGCCGCGGAAATCGGTCGCGGCGAGAGCCTGGATCGGCCCGGTCAGGGCGGCGGCCGTCAGCGCGAGGCCCGTGAGGAACGCCGCGCCGCGCCACCGGCTCCACGTCCTCGGCCCCGTGCGCGCCGCCAGCACCAGGTATGCGGCCCCCGCCAGCGTCAGGATCACCGGCAGGTACGCCGCCGCGTGCGCGTGACCGTCGTGGACCGTCACCGCGCCGGCTCGTCATCGCGGCACAGGTCGAGCACCCCGCCGGTACGTTGCAGCGCCCACCCGGCGAGCATGAGCAGCACGCCGAGCAGCAGGAACCCGAGATCCCACCAGAGCTGGTGCGGGCCGGTGCGCACGTGGTGGATGCCGAGCAGATGGTGGTCGATCAGGCCCTCCACCAGGTTGAACGCGCCCCAGCCGAAGAGGATCCACCCCCACAGCGTCCGCGAGCGCCACACCCGCCCGCGCGAGCCGGTGACGCGGGAGTAGAGCAGGCCGAGCCCGATCAGCACGGCCAGCCAGGTGACGGTGTGGAACAACCCGTCCCACACGGTGTTCATCCGCAGGCCCGGCACGGTGTCGACCGGGTAGGGGCGAACGCCGATGCGGTCGGTGCCGGTGCTGCTGAGCATGTGGTGCCACTGCAGGATCTGGTGCAGCAG
>NZ_JAAAHR010000154.1:0-24143 GCF_009908215.1 Nonomuraea sp. K271
GGCCTGGGCGGGTTCGAAAGGCGCCCGGTATTCCGGCTCCCGCGGTTTCTCGGCCTCGGTCGCGCCCTTCGCCTCGGCCTCGTGGGCCCGCTGCGAGCGGCGTACGCGGGTGACCCGGAGGGTGACCAGGACGAGGGCGGCCAGGGCCGCCACGGCGATGTAGAGCCAGGCCGGCCAGGTCTGCGTCAGCGGGTCACGATACAGGGCCAGCGCTCCGGGCAGGCCATCGGTGAAGGTGGGCAGGGTGATGTCGGACAGGCCGGCGGGGGCCTGCCTGCCGGGTTCGCGCTGGGCGGAGCCGATCATGATGGCCAGCCCCGTGATCTGGCCCGCGGCCACGGCTCCGCCCGCGTACAACGCGGCGAACGGCACCAGGACGAAGGCGCGCGGGCGCACCGAGCCCATGGCGAAGGCCACCACCAGCGCGATGACCAGAGAAAGAGCCAGGGGGAGAGGAAGTCCGTTGCCGAACGTCGTGACGCCGCTGGGCAGGCTCTCCTGCAGAAGCGCGGCCGCCCCCAGCCCCGCCGCGCAGATCAACCCGGCCAGCAGGCCGACGATCAGTCCGGATAGCAGGCCGGACCGCTTGTGTGACATCTCAGCCCCCAGAGAATCACGAATTTACTCCGACGAGTCGGGCACTTTACTCGAACCTCTCAAAACGCGCCGCAAGAACGACGATTCACAGGGGGGCACCTGAAGTGGTCTAAACCAATTTGAGTCCGATAAGGTTCGTGGTTGAGGTACCAGCCCGCCATCATTTGTTCGAGGAGATCGGTTCCCGATGAGCATCCGCGTAGGCGTCAACGGCTTCGGCCGCATCGGTCGCAACTTCTGGCGCGCTGTCGCCGCCAGCGGCAAGGACATCGAGATCGTCGCGGTCAACGACCTGACCGACAACGCGACGCTCGCCCACCTGCTGAAGTACGACAGCATCCTCGGCCGGCTGCCCTACGAGGTGAAGGCCACCAGCGACGAGATCACCGTCGACGGCAAGGCGATCAAGGTCTTCGAGGAGCGCGACCCGGCCAAGCTCCCGTGGGGAGACCTGGGCGTCGACGTGGTGCTCGAGTCCACGGGCCTGTTCACCGACGCCACCAAGGCCAAGGCGCACGCCGACAATGGCGCGAAGAAGGTCATCATCTCCGCGCCCGCGAAGAACGAGGACGTCACGATCGTCCTGGGCGTCAACGACGGCGCCTACGACCCGGCCAAGCACACCATCATCTCCAACGCCTCCTGCACCACCAACTGCCTGGCGCCGATGGCCAAGGTCCTGCACGACACCTTCACCATCGAGAAGGGTCTGATGACCACCATCCACGCCTACACGCAGGACCAGAACCTGCAGGACGGCCCGCACAAGGACCTGCGCCGCGCCCGCGCCGCCGCGCTCAACGTGGTGCCCACCTCCACCGGCGCCGCCAAGGCCATCGGCCTGGTGCTGCCCGAGCTGAAGGGCAAGCTCGACGGCTTCGCCATGCGCGTGCCGATCCCCACCGGCTCGGCCACCGACCTCACCGTCGACGTCGGCCGTGAGGTCACCGTCGACGAGGTCAACGCCGCGGTCAAGGCAGCCGCCGAGGGCCCGTTCAAGGGCATCATCAGCTACACCGAGGACGCGATCGTCTCCTCCGACATCGTCACCGACCCGGCCTCCTGCATCTTCGACGCCGGCCTCACCAAGGTCATCGGCAACCAGGTCAAGGTCGTCGGCTGGTACGACAACGAGTGGGGCTACTCCAACCGCCTCGCCGACCTGGTCGAGCTGGTCGGTCGCGGCGCCTGATGCGGCGAGGGAGTGCCGCCGCCCGCACGGGCGGCGGGAGCGAAGCGACCGGAGCGACGCAAGGCTGCGGTGGACGGCGGCCGAGCCCGCCTCGCGGGGTGAGCCATGGGCAGGAGCACGAGCATGCGCACGCTTGACGATCTCGACGTGAAAGGACGGCGCGTGCTCGTGCGCGCCGACCTCAACGTGCCCCTCGACGGGGAGACGATCACCGACGACGGCCGCATCCGCGCGTCCGTCCCGACGATCAGCGCGCTGACCGGCGCGGGCGCCAAGGTCGTGGTCTGTGCCCACCTGGGCCGGCCCAAGGGCGAGGTCACGCCGGAATACTCGTTGCGGCCGGTGGCCGCGCGGCTCGGGGAACTGCTCGGACAGGACGTGGCCTTCGCCTCCGACGTGGTCGGCGACAGCGCCCGCGGTTGTGTCGAGTCGCTCCAGGACGGCCAGGTCGCGCTCCTGGAGAACCTGCGCTTCGAGCCGGGCGAGGAGTCCAAGGACGACGCCACGCGGCGCGCGTTCGCCGAGCGGCTGGCCGGGCTGGCCGAGCTCTACGTCGGCGACGGCTTCGGCGCGGTGCACCGCAAGCACGCCAGCGTCTACGACGTGGCCCAGCTGCTGCCGCACGCGGCGGGCGGGCTGGTCGTGGCCGAGGTCGAGGTGCTGAAGAAGCTGACCGAGGAGCCCGAGCGGCCCTACGTGGTCGTGCTGGGCGGAGCCAAGGTCTCCGACAAGCTGGGCGTCATCGCCAATCTGCTGACCAAGGTCGACCGGCTGCTCATCGGCGGCGGCATGGCCTACACCTTCCTCAAGGCGCAGGGCCACGAGGTCGGCAGGTCGCTGCTCCAGGAGGACCAGCTCGACCAGGTCCGCGGCTTCATCGAGGAGGCCGCCAGGCGGGGCGTCGAGCTCGTCCTGCCGGTCGACGTGCTGGCGGCCGTCACCTTCGCCGCCGACGCCGAGCACGAGGTGGTCGAGGCCACCGCGATCCCCTCCGACCGGGAAGGTCTCGACATCGGGCCCAGAACGCGCGAGCTGTTCGCCGGCAAGCTGGCCGACGCCAAGACCGTGTTCTGGAACGGCCCGATGGGCGTGTTCGAGTTCGACGCGTTCGCGGGCGGCACGAAGGCGGTGGCCGAGGCGCTGATCGCCCGGACCGCCGGCGACGGCGCCTTCACCGTGGTGGGCGGCGGCGACTCCGCGGCCGCCGTTCGCCGGCTCGGCCTGCAGGAAGACGGGTTCTCGCACATCTCCACAGGTGGCGGGGCCAGTCTCGAATATCTCGAGGGCAAGACCCTCCCCGGACTCGCGGCTCTGGAGGCGTGACGTGACGACCCGCAAGCCGCTCATCGCCGGCAACTGGAAGATGAACCTCAACCACCTCGAGGCCATCGCGCTGGTCCAGAAGCTGGCCTTCGGGCTCAGCGACAAAGACTTCGACAAGGTCGAGGTCGCCGTCCTGCCGCCCTTCACCGACCTGCGCAGCGTCCAGACCCTGGTCGACGGCGACAAGCTGCGCATCGTCTACGGCGCCCAGGATCTCTCTCAGCATGACTCCGGGGCCTACACCGGCGAGGTGTCGGGTGCCATGCTGGCCAAGCTCGGCTGCACCTACGTCACCATCGGGCACTCCGAGCGGCGGCAGTACCACGGCGAGGACGACGACCTCGTCAACGCCAAGGTGCAGGCCGCCTACCGCCACTCGCTCACCCCCATCCTGTGCGTGGGCGAAGGGCTGTCGGTGCGTCAAGAAGGCCGCCACATCGCGCACAGTCTTGGCCAACTCGACGGAGCGCTGCGCAAAATCACGGCCGAGCAGGCAAAATCGATAGTGGTGGCCTACGAACCGGTGTGGGCGATCGGCACCGGCGAGGTGGCCACCCCGCAGGACGCTCAGGAGGTCTGCGGAGCATTGCGAGTGAGACTCGCTGAGCTCTACGACCCCGAAGTGGCCTCTGCGGTCCGTATCCTTTACGGTGGCTCGGTCAAGTCAGGCAATATCGCAGGAATCATGGCTCAGCCCGATGTCGATGGCGCGCTCGTTGGTGGTGCGAGCATCGACGCGGGGGAGTACACGAAGATCTGCCGTTTCTCCGATATGCCCGGCTAACTGAGCCGTTCTGGGGGTGCGACTTGACATCAGGCCGTACCCTCAAGAAGCAAGTCTGACTCGTCACGCGTAACAGAGCATTGAAGGAACAGGCATACCGTGGTACTCGGAATCTCTATCGCCCTCATCCTGGCGAGCCTTCTTATGATCCTGCTCGTCCTGATGCACAAGGGCAAGGGCGGCGGCTTGTCCGACATGTTCGGCGGCGGGTTCTCGTCGAACTTCGGTGGTTCCTCGGTGGTGGAGCGCAACCTCGACCGGCTGACCGTCATCACCGGCGTCATCTGGTTGGTCTGCATCGTCGCTCTCGGCCTGCTGCTGCGGCCCTGAGCAAGCAAGTCAACGCGTGACAGTGATTCTCCCCCCGTGTCTGCGCGCGGGGCGATCGAGCGAGGAGTTCATCCGTGGGTAGTGGCAACGCGATCCGTGGCAGCCGAGTCGGCGCCGGCCCTATGGGGGAGGCCGAGCGCGGCGAGGCAGCTCCGAGAGTGCGGGTCTCGTTCTGGTGCGCCAACATGCACGAGACGCGCCCCAGCTTCGCCAGTGACGCGGCGGTCCCCGAGCTGTGGGACTGCCCCCGTTGCGGCCTCCCAGCCGGACAGGACGAGGCGGCACCGCCTGCCCCGCCCAAGAACGAGCCGTACAAAACGCACCTGGCTTACGTGAAGGAGCGCAGGAGCGACAAGGACGGCAAGGCGATCCTCGAGGAGGCGCTGGAACGCCTGCGGAGCAACAAGTCCCCCTGGTAGGCGTGTCAACGGAAGGGCCTCAGCGTTGCGCGGGGGCCCTTCCGCCGTTTCCGGGCGGGCTCGTCAGCCGCGCTCACTTTGCGCCGTTCCAGGCCGGCCTGCACCGGGTGGATGTGGGCGTCGACGAACGGCGGCGGCGTCAGCAGCCCGCCGTCCGGGCCGACGGTCTCGTGGGGGGAGACGCGCCAGGTCTCGCTCGGAGGCCCACCGCGGCGATCATGTCGTCGCGCACCAGCACCGCGTCAGTCGCGACGCCGGGCGTGAACACGCGGCTCCCTCGGGAGAGCGTGGTCATCGGATCTCCCTTGCCGCCGGTAGGTCGGGTATGGAGCCACATACGGTGATGAATCGGCATATTTCCTGATGAAACACGTCGTTAGTGGCGGTGTAACAGCCACCAGGCATGCTCGTGGCCATGGGATTCCTGCGCATCCGGACCACGGTGGACGAACGCCCCGGACGGCTCGCGTCGCTGGCCGCGGCCCTGGCCGACAGAGGCGGCAACATTCTCGGGCTGAGCGTCCAACCCGACACCGACGGAACCGTCGACGAGTTCGTCGCCGACATCCCCGCACACCCCGAGACCGTGCGCCAGGCATTGGAGGCGGCCGGCGGCCGCAGGGTCCAGGTGGTGCCCGCCACGGCCCACGAACTCACCGACGAGCCCACCAGGGCCCTGCTGCTGGCCTCCCGGCTGCGCTCGATGCCGTGGCGGCTGCCTGAGCTGCTCGCCGAGCTGTTGCGCGCGGACGATGCCCGCTGGATCTATGGTGAACCCGTGCACGATCTTCCCGACCCCACCCTGCTCGTCGTGCCCGTGGCCGCCAGGCGCGCGGTCCGGCTGCGCCGCGGCGAGCTGCCCTTCACCTCCACGGAGGCGGCCAGGGCCGCCGCCTTCGCCCGGCTCGCCCAGCCGGTCGCCGAGCAGGAGGGCGCCGAGCGCGGGGTCAAGCTCGCCGACGGGGCGGAGGTCACGCTCCGCCCGCTCACCTCGATCTACCGCGAGGCCGTACGTGACCTGCACGACAGATGCTCAGCCGAGTCGCGCAGGTTCCGCTACTTCACCGCGCTGCCGGCGCTGCCCGAGCGCGTGTTCGACCGCATGTGCGACAGGAACCGGGGGCATGCGCTGGTCGCCGGGCACGACGGGCAGGTCGTCGGGATGGCGAACCTCCTGTTCACCTCCGATCCCGGCAGCGCCGAGATGGCCGTCCTGGTCGAAGACCGCTGGCAGGGGCGCGGTCTCGGCACGGCGATGGCGAGGGCGCTGGTGAACGCGGCCCGCGACCTCGGCTACGCCGAGATCAGGGCGACGATGTTGTCCGACAACGCCCGGATGCGCCGGCTGCTGCTCTCGCTGGGCGCCACACTCTGCTACACCGAGGACCCGGGGGTCGTGGCTGCCCGGCTGCCCGTGGGCGTGATGGCCTCAGCCTAGGCCCTCTTCGTCCTGCGGCTTCCTGCCCGGCGGCTGGATGCCCAGGTGGCGTTCGATGCGCTCAAGGCTCTCCTGGATCTGCGTGAGGCGTTCGTCGAGCGCGGCGCCGCCGGAGTGGAACATCTCGGCGGGGCGTACTTTGGGGCCGCGGCCCACCCGGTCGAGCAGGCGCTGGCGTACGTCGGTCAGGTCCGCGCCGGCGTCCATGAGGGCTCGGGCGGCCAGCCCCTCACCCTCCCTGACCAGCCCGAGCAGGATGTGCTCGGTGCCGATGTAGTTGTGGCGCAGTTGCAGCGCCTCGCGCAGCGACAGCTCCAGCACCTTCTTGGCCCGTTGCGTGAACGGGATGTGCCCGCCCGGTGACTTGGCGCCGCGTCCCTCCTCGCGCTCGACGAAGGCGCGTACGTGATCCAGCTCCACACCGCAGCCGTCGAGCACCAGGGCGGCCAGCCCTTCGCCCTCGTGGATGAGACCGAGCAGGATGTGCTCCGTGCCGATGCGGTCGTGGTCCAACCTCCGGGCCTCCTCCTGTGCGAGGACGACGACCCTGCGCGCACGGTCGGTGAAGCGCTCGAACACCGGAGTCTCCGTTCGACATGGGGGGCTGCTTCCACTATGCGCTAGAAACCCGCGGATGTGGGGTATTTGTCTAGTGTGGATCTTGACGAGGTGGCCGGCCGGCTCTACGCGCTGCCGCCGTCCGAGTTCACCGCCGCCCGCACGGCCGAGGCCCGCGCGGCCAAGGACGCGGGTGACGTACGGCTGTCGCGCGAGATCGCGAAGCTGCGCAAGCCGACCGTTTCCGCCTGGGCGGTGAACCGGGTCGCCCGCGAGCACCCCGGCGAGCTGGGTGAGTTGCTGGAGGTGGGGGAGCGGCTGCGCGCTGCCTGGCAGGAGCAGGACGCCGAAGCGCTGGCCGAACTGACGCGGCGCCGCGGCGAGGTGACGCGTACGGTGGGCAGGCTCGCCAGACAGGCCGGTGACCTGTCGGCCGCGGCGTCCGCCGAGGTGGACCAGACCCTGGACGCCGCCATGGTCGACGCTGACGCGGCCGGGCAGGTGCGGCGCGCCACCCTGGCGAAGCCGCTCAGCTACAGCGGCTTCGCCCCCGCCCCGGTGCGACGCGAGCGGCCCGCCGCCCGGAGAAGACCGGCACCCGACGAGGAGGCCGCCCGCGCGAAGGAACGCGAGGAGGCCGAGGCCAGGAAGGCCAAGGAGCGTCAGGAGGCCGAGAACGCGCACCGCGAGTGGCGCGAGGCGCTCGAAGCGGCCACGAAGGAGCACGACGAGCGAGCCGACAAGGTCGCGTCGCTGGAACGCAAGCTGGACGAGGCGCGCAAAAGGCTGGCCGACAGCCGTCAGCGGCTCGAGGTCGCCCAGCGTGAGGAACGGCACGCACGGCGGCGACTGGAACGCTGACCCACGAAGCGTGACCGGCAGGGCCGAGCCCATGTCCCTGGGGCGCTGTGCTCAGCGGGTGGCGCGGGCCAGGTGGGCGCAGACGGGAAACCCCTCCAGCGCGTACGGCTCCGCCAGGCGCATGTAGCAGGCCCTGACGCGCTCGACGGTCTCCGGCGGCTGCCGGGAGATCACCGCGAAGCGTGGGCCGCCCGCCTGGACGATGTCGTCCCACCACGAGCCGAGGCCGGCCCGGTGCCGCCACCGGACGGCGTCCACGGCCGTTGCGCGGAAGCCCGCCGCCCGCAGCAGCGCTGTGAAGCGCGGTGGTGTGTCGTGGGCGGTGAAGGGGCGCGGCGGGGGATCGTACGGGATGCCGGCGGCGGCGATGGCGTCGGCGAAGACGCTTGTCGCGGTCATCTCATCGGACTTCCACCAGGTCAGGGCGAGGGTGCCGCCGGGACGGAGGATGCGGTGCAGCTCGGCGAGCGCCTTGGCGGTGTCGGGAACGTGATTGATGACGAAATTTCCGGCTATAGCGTCGAAAACCTCATCTGCGAACGGCAGGTCGGGCAGCGCGGCCACCCGTACCGTCGCGAAGGGGTGGCGGCGGGCGACCAGCTCCAGCATGCCTGGATCGGGGTCGACGGCGGTGACTTCGGCCCCCGTCGCGAGCGCCGCCGCCGTCACCACGCCGGTGCCGCAGCCGACGTCCAGCAGCCGCGCCGCCCGGCTGTGGCGCGCGGGAGCGAGCAGGGCCGCGACGGTGTGCGCGCTGAGCCGGGCGAAGCCCCGATCGTATGCTTCGGCGTTGGTCACGGATCTCAGCCTAGCCCCGCCCGGAAAGCGGACACTTTCATGTGAGATTCAGCGTGAAAGGCTGTCGTCGCCCCTCCACCCGCTCGTATCGTCGTCGCCATGACCATCGACGCCTTCATCGACGCCCTGCCCAAGGTCGAGCTTCATGTGCACCTGATCGGCTCGGCCTCCGCCGCGACCGTGCTGGAGCTCTCCCGCCGCCACCCCGGCAGCGGTGTCCCCACGACGGAGGAGGAATTGCACCGCTTCTACACCTTCCGCGACTTCCCCCACTTCGCCAAGGTGTACGGCGCCGTGAACGCGCTCGTACGCGAACCGCAGGACGTGGCCACGCTCGTGCTCGGCCTGGCCCGCGACCTTGCCCTCCAGGGCGCCCGCTACGTCGAGCTGCAGGTCACGCCATACGCCCACCACATCGTCGGCATGCCCATGCGCGAGGTGACCGAGGCCCTGGACCTGGCCGCCCGCCGCTCGGCGGCCGAGTATGGCGTGGAGACGGCCTACATCTTCGACATCCCCGGCGAGTACGGCGAGGAGGCCGCCAGGATCACCGTCGAGCACGCTCTGCAGGAACCTCCCGCCGCGTTGGTAGGTTTCGGCATTGGCGGGATCGAGCAGGAGCGCCGGAAATATCGTGATGCCTACCGTTCTGCGTTCTCTGCGGCGCGCGCGGCCGGCCTGCACAGCGTCCCGCACGGCGGCGAGATGACCGGCCCGGAGACGATCTGGGAGGTCATCGAGGGCTACGGAGCCGAGCGCGTCGGCCACGGCATCACCTGCCTGTCGGACCCCCGCCTGGTCGCCCACCTGCGCGAGACGCAGCTGCCCTTGGACGTCTGCCCCACCTCCAACCTGTGCACCGGCCAGGTCGCCCGCCTGGAGGACCACCCGCTGCCGCGGATGCTGGAGGAAGGGCTGTACGTCACGCTCAACAGCGACGACCCGCCGATGTTCGCGACCACGCTGGCCGGGGAGTACCGGCTCGCGGCGAAGGCCTTCGGCCTCGGAGCACGGGAACTGGCCCAGCTCGCCCGCAACGGGGTCCAGGCGTCCTACCTGGCCGAGGGGCGCAAGCAGGCCCTCGTGGCGGAGATCGACGCGCTCGTCGCGGCCGGCTGACCCCGCACCCGGGTGCCCACCGGGAGCGCCTACGGTGAGGCCATGCGGCCCAGGCCCGGCGGAATCTTGCCCGCCGCCGCCCGGTCCAGGAGGAACAGGGTGCGCGCCCGTCCCCTGGCGCCCGCCGCCGGCACCTGCACGGGCCCCGAGTCGGACAGGGCCAGCCGCACCGCGCCCGCCTTCTCCTCCCCGGCGGCCACCACCCACACCTCGCGCGCCGCCTGGATCGCGGGCAGCGTCAGGGACATGCGCGTGGGCGGCGGTTTCGGCGAGCCGTGCACGGCCACCACCGGGCGCGTGTCGTAGAGCGCGGGCATGCCGGGGAACAGGGAGGCCACGTGGGAGTCGGGGCCCATGCCGAGCAGCATCACGTCGAAGCTCGGCACCGGGCCGTGATCCTCCGGCCTGGCGGCCTTGCGCAGCTCGGCGGCGTAGGAGTCGGCGGACTCCTCGGCCGTCATGCCCGAGTCGGGACCGCGCATGACGTGCACCCGCTCAGGGTCGAGGTCGACGTGGTCGAGCAGCGCCTCGCGGGCGCCGGTCTCGTTGCGCTCCTTGTCGCCCGTGGGCACGAACCGCTCGTCGCCCCACCACACGTCGAGGCGCCGCCAGTCGACCGCGTCGCGGGCGGGCGTCGCGGCGATGGCGGCCAGCGTGGCGATGCCCACCGTGCCGCCGGTCAGCACGATGGACGCCGACCCCTTGGCCGACTGCACGTCGACCAGCCGGGTGATGATCCGTGCCGCCACCGCCTTGGCGAGGACGTCGGCATTGCGGTGTACGACAACACTGGGCACGCTCACGAGCACTACTATCTCACCAAATCCAGCCAGAAACCCCCGGGCGGCCGGGCCCGCCCGGGGAGGGAACGTCATCCCTTGTACGTGCGGGCGAAGTGTTTGACCGCGGCCTCGTAGATTTCGTCACTGTCGAGCCTGCGCAGCTCCTCGACCAGCAGTTCGGAGGTGTGGCGCCGGGCCAGGGCCACGTTCCTGTCGGGCTGGCCCGGCCGCGACAGCGTGGCCAGGCGGGCGTCCGTCCTGCAGACGGACAGCTCGCCGCCGTCGTCGAGGCGCAGGCGTACGGAGGTCAGGCCGGGGCCCGCCGAGTCGGCGACCTCGATCGGCGCGCCGAGGCGCTCCGACAACCACGAGGCCAGCAGCGGCGCGCTCGGGTGCCCCTTCACGGCCCCCACGACGCCCTCGACAACCTGGCCCGCCGGCTGGTCGAACGCGGCGGCCAGCAGGCTGCGCCACGGCGTCAGCCTGGTCCACGACAGGTCGGTGTCGCCGCGGGCGTACCCCTTGGCCCTGGTCACCAGCGACGTGATGCCGCCCTCGTCCAGGCCCTTGGCGTCGGTGATGCGCCGCTGCGCCAGCGCGCCGATGGAGTCCTTCGACGGCACCTCGGGCGCCGCGCCCGGCCACCACACGACGACCGGCGTGTCGGGCAGCAGCAACGGGCTGACCACGGAGTCCGCGTGGTCGACGAGCTCGCCGTACAGGCGCAGCACCACGACCTCGCCGGGCGTGGACTCGCCGATGCGCAGCTCGGCGTCGAGCCTGATCGGCTCGTCCTCCTCGCGCTTGATCACGACGATGATGCGGGAAGGGTGCTCGCGGGCCGCCTCGGTGGCGGCGCGCAGGGCGTCGTACTGGTGGCGCTCCTCGCAGACGACCACGAGCGTCAGCACCATGCCGATGGCGGGTGCGCCCATCTGGTGGCGCAGGTGCATGAACTGCGCCGAGATCTTGCCCGCCGTCGTGTCGGACAACATGAACGTCGTCACGGGCGCTCCTCCGTCGATCGCGCGGCGACAGCCGTACCGGACGTGACAGCTCGTACGCTCACTAGAGCCTCCTCCAGACGCGGCCGTCGCGGGCCATCATCGCGTCGGCCGACTCCGGCCCCCACGACCCCGACTCGTAGCCCTCCGGCTGGCCCTGCGTGGCCCAGAACTCCTCGATCGGGTCGAGGATCTTCCACGACAGCTCGACCTCCCGCTGGTGCGGGAAGAGCGGCGGATCGCCGACCATGACGTCGAGCAGCAGCCGCTCGTACGCCTCGGGGGACGACTCGAGGAACGACTCGCCGTAGGCGAAGTCCATGGAGACGTCGCGCACCTCCATGGCCGTGCCCGGCACCTTGCTGCCGAACCTGACGGTGATGCCCTCGTCCGGCTGGACCCTGATGACGAGCGCGTTGTGGCCGAGGATCTCGGTGTCGTCGGCGCTGAACGGCAGGTGCGGCGCCCGCTGGAACACCACGGCCACCTCCGTCACCCGGCGGCCCAGGCGCTTGCCGGTGCGCAGGTAGAACGGCACGCCCGCCCACCGCCGGTTGGCGATCTCCAGCTTGACGGCGGCGTACGTCTCCGTGGTGGACGAGGCCGAGATGCCGTCCTCCTGCAGGTAGCCGACGACCTTCTCGCCGCCCTGCCAGCCCGCTTTGTACTGTCCGCGCGCGGTGTTGAGCCCGAGGTTGGCCGGCAGCCGCACGGCCTTGAGCACCTTCTCCTTCTCCCGGCGCAGCGCGGAGGCGTCGAACGAGGTCGGGTCCTCCATCGCGACCAGCGCGAGCAGCTGAAGCAGGTGGTTCTGGATCACGTCGCGGGCGGCGCCGATGCCGTCGTAGTAGCCGGCCCGCCCGCCGATGCCGATGTCCTCGGCCATCGTGATCTGCACGTGGTCGACGAAGCTGCGGTTCCAGATCGGCTCGTAGAGGTTGTTGGCGAACCGCAGCGCCATGATGTTCTGGACGGTCTCCTTGCCCAGGTAGTGGTCGATCCGGAAGATCGAGCTCTCCGGGAAGGCGGAGGTGGTGATCTCGTTCAGCTCGTGGGCCGAGCGCAGGTCGTGACCGAACGGCTTCTCGATGACCACCCGGCGCCACGACCCCTCGGGCGCGTCGGACAACCCCGTCCGCTTGAGCTGCTCGACCACCACGGGGAAGAACTTCGGCGGCACCGACAGATAGAACGCGTAGTTGCCCCCGGTGCCCCGTGTCTCGTCGATCTCGTTCAAGGCCATGGCCAGCGCGTCGAACGCCCCGTCGTCGTTGAACTCGCCGGGGACGAAGTGGATGCCTTCGCGCAGCTGCTTCCACACCTCCTCGCGGAAGGGCGTCCTCGCGTGCGCCTTGACGGCGTCGTGCGTCAACTGGGCGAAGTCCTGGTCCTTCCAGTCTCGCCTGGCGAACCCGACCAGCGAGAAGCCCGGCGGCAGCAGCCCACGGTTCCCCAGGTCGTAGATCGCCGGCAGCAGCTTGCGCTTGGCCAGGTCGCCTGTCACGCCGAACAACACCATCACACACGGTCCGGCCACCCGTGGCAGCCGCTTGTCACGCGGGTCGCGCAGCGGGTTGGCCGCCAGGACTTCCATGGTGGTGGAGGTGCCCGCGGCCGAGGTGGCCACGGTCGCGGCCTCCTCCGCGGGCGCTGCCGGATCTGTCATCTCAAACCTCCTGTGCGGCTGCGAGCAGATGCGCGACTCCAGCCGCGCGGTCGGTCACGTGCAAACGTACGGCGGGGCGCCCGCGGGTCTCGAAGGCGCCGAGATCGGCGAGGGCCTGCGCCAGCTGGAGCCGGCCCAGGGTGTACGGCCGCCCGGGGACCTCGACGTCCTCCGCCGCCGCCCCGGTGATCAGCAGGAACACGCCGTTCTGGGGCCCGCCCTTGTGGAACTGGCCGGTGGTGTGCAGGCAGCGCGGCCCCCATCCGAAGGTCACCGGCCGGTCGGTGCGCAGCGCGAGCAGCGCCCGCAGCGTGGCCGCGTCGGCCATCATCCAGGCGTCGGTCAGCTGCTCGAAGCCGGCGCCGTTCGGCACCGGGGCGTCGAACGCGGCCAGCCGGTCGAGATAGGCCATGATCGACAGGTGACCGCCGGCCGGAACGGTGTGCAGCAGCTCGGCGAACAGGCCGGGCAGATCCTTGGCCGTGACCCCGCCGTAGACCTCGACGGGGCCGTCCGTGAACGCGGGAGCGCCGGCCGGCAGATCGGGCAGGGCCAGCAGCGCGTCGGTCTCGTCGCGCGCGCCCGCCTCGTCCGGCCGGTCGAACGGGTCGACCTCCAGCAGCAGCGCGGCGACGGCGGCGGCATATTCCCACACCGGGAACTGCGCGCCCAGGGGTCCGTCGACGCGTACGTCGCCGACGTCGGACTCGATGGCGACGACCAGCTCGTCGCCGCTGCGGTGGGGATCGGCGCCGACGACGGGCAGGATGCCCCTGCCCCGCCTGCCGGTGGACCCCGCGATGAGTTCCTCGATCCAGCCGGGCAGCCCGGTGATGGCCGAGAGCTGGTCCTCGAGCAGCAGCTTGTCGCGCCCGCCCAGCGCCGCGCCGCCGAGCGCCGCCCCCAGGTCGAGCCCGGGGTTGCCCGTGTCGAGCGACAGCAGCGGCAGCGCCTGGCCGGCGTCGTCGAGCAGCCGCTCCACGCGCGCGCCCGCCAGCGCGCAGGCCACCAGCGTGTACGCCGACAACGCCGGAACGCGGCCGCCCGAGCCGGGGGCCGACAGCAGCACCGGAAGACCGCTCTCGCGGGCCCGGGCCTCCAGCGGCGAGCCCGGCCCGGTGACGACCACGATCCGCTCGGCGGGCGCGATGCCCGCCTGCGTGAAGTAGCGCTCGTAGACCCGCAGCAGGGCGTCGGTCTCCAAGGCCGAGCCGGCCGCGTCGGCCACGACCACGATCGTGGCCTCGGGCGGCTCGGCGAGCGCCCGCAGCACCTGCCCCGGATCGGTCGTGTCGAGCACCGTGAGCGGCACGTCGTCGGTGTCGCAGATCACCTCCGCGGCGGCGGGCGAGCCGCCCGCCCCCGCCAGCACCACATGCGTCAGCCCCTGCGCGCGTGCTCGCTCGGCGAGGCGGCCCAGCTCGGGCAGCAGCTCGCGCGAGCCGCGGTACGGCGCCTGCGGGTCCCCCCGCCGGCCTGGGCCGGCCGGCGTGCCCGCTTCGGCGTCCTCACCCCACAGCGTGGGGTCGCCGGCGGCGAGCCGCGCGGGCACGCCGTCGGCGACGAGGCGCCCCGCGGCGGAGGCGGCGGCCGAGGCAACCTCCTCCTCGCGGCAGGAGACCTTCATCACGGGACCAGGTTCTTGCTGACGCTCTCGAGCAGCTCGTTCCAGGACGCCTCGAACTTGTCGACGCCCTCGTCCTCCAGCACCTTCACCACGTCGTCGTAGTCGACGCCGGCCTCCTTGAGCGCGGCCATGGTGTTCCAGGCCTGCTCGTAGAAGGGGCGTACGGTGTCGCCAGAGACGTTGGCGTGGTCGGCCGTCGCGTCGAGCGTCTTCTCCGGCATCGTGTTGACGGTGCCGGGGACGACGAGCTGGTCGACGTAGAGGGTGTCGGAGTATTCCGGGTTCTTCACGCCGGTCGAGGCCCACAGCGGCCGCTGCGGGCGGGCACCCGCGGCGCGCAGGCGCTGCCAGCGCTCGGAGTTCATCACGTCCTCGAACGCCGCGTACGCCAGGCGCGCGTTGGCCACGCCCGCCTGGCCCTTCAGCTCGGGCTTGCCGAGCTTGTCGAGCCGCTTGTCGATCTCGGAGTCGACGCGGCTGACGAAGAACGACGCCACCGAGTCGATCTTGCCGAGGTCGAGGCCCTTGGCCTGCGCCGCCTCGAGGCCGGCAAGCCAGGCGTCCATGACCGCGCGGTAACGCTCGAGGGAGAAGATCAGCGTGACGTTGACGCTGATGCCCTCTGCCAGCGCCTGCGTGATCGCGGGCAGGCCCTCCACCGTCGCCGGGATCTTGATGAACAGGTTGGGCCTGTCGACCAGCCACCACAGCGCCCGCGCCTCGGCCACGGTCTTCTCGCTCTCACGGGCCAGGCGCGGGTCGACCTCGAGCGACACCCGGCCGTCCACGCCGCCGGTGGCGTCGTAGACCGGGCGCAGCACGTCGGCGGCCCAGCGGATGTCGTAGGTGGTGATGGCGCGTACGGCCTCCCCCACGTCGACGCCGCGCACGGCGAGGTCGTGCAGCTGGGCGTTGTACGCGTCGCCCTTGCTGAGCGCGCTGGCGAAGATCGTCGGGTTGGAGGTCACCCCGACGACGTTCTTCTCGCGGATCAGCTGCTCCAGGTTGCCGGTGCGCAGCCGCTCACGGCTGATGTCGTCGAGCCAGATGGCGACGCCCTGGCCGGACAGCTTGTTCAGGATCTCACTCATGTTCGTTCAGTTTCCCGTCGTCTCGCCCTTTTCCTGACCGAGCTTGGCCAGGCTCGCATGTGCCGCCGCGGCCACGCGCTCCGCCGTCAGCCCGAACTGCTCGTACACGGTCTTGTACGGGGCCGACGCGCCGAAGTGTTCGAGGCCGACGACCTCGCCGCACTCTCCGACGAACTGGTGCCAGCCGAGGGCGACGCCCGCCTCGACCGCGACCCGAGCCCGGATCGACGCAGGCAGGACCGTCTGCCTGTATGCGGTGTCCTGCCCGTTGAACCATTCGACACACGGCATCGACACCACGCGCGTGGGGATGCCCTGCCCCTCCAGCAGCTCGCGGGCGTTCACCGCGATCTCCACCTCGCTGCCCGTGGCGATGAGCAGGACCCGGGGCTGGCCGTCGGAGGCCTCGCGCAGGACGTAGGCGCCCTTCGCCACGCCCTCGGCGCTGGTGCCCTCGAAGACGGGCAGGTTCTGGCGGGTCAGGGCCAGCGCCGCGGGGCGGTCGGTGTGCTGGAGCACCGCCTTCCAGGCGTACGCGGTCTCGTTGGCGTCGGCCGGGCGGACCACGTCGAGGCCGGGGATCGCGCGCAGTGACCACAGGTGCTCGATCGGCTGGTGGGTGGGGCCGTCCTCGCCGAGGCCGATGGAATCGTGCGTCCAGACGTACGTGACCGGCAGCTTCATCAGCGCGGCCAGGCGCACCGCCGGGCGCATGTAGTCGGAGAAGACGAGGAACGTGCCGCCGTAGGGGCGGGTGCCGCCGTGCAGGGCGATGCCGTTGAGAATGGCGCCCATGGCGTGCTCGCGGATGCCGAAGTGCAGCGTGCGGCCGTAGCGGTTACCCGGGAACTCCTTGGTCTGGTATTCCTCGGGAATGAAGGACGGCTCGCCCTTCATCGTGGTGTTGTTCGACTCCGCCAGGTCGGCGGAGCCGCCCCACAGCTCGGGCAGCACCGGCGCCAGCGCGCTCAGCACCTCGCCCGAGGCCTTGCGGGTGGCCATCGAGGCGCCCGGCTCGAACGACGGCAGCGCCCTCGCCCAGCCGTTGGGCAGCTGGCGCTGCGAGATGCGGTCGAGCTCCTCGGCGCGCTCGGGGTTGGCCAGGCGCCACTCGGCGTAGCCCTTCTCCCACTCGCCGTGGGCGGTGCGGCCGCGCTGGGCGAGGCCGCGGGCGTGCTTGAGCACCTCGTCGGGCACGTCGAAGCTCTTGGCGGGGTCGAGGCCGAGGACCTCCTTGGTGGCGGCGACCTCCGCCTCGCCCAGGGCCGAGCCGTGGATCTTGCCGGTGTTCTGCTTGTTGGGCGCGGGCCAGCCGATGATGGTGCGCAGCCGGATGAACGACGGCCTGCCGGTCTCGGCCTTGGCCGCCTGCAGCGCGTCGTGGAGCGCCTGGACGTCCTCGACGTAGTCGCCGCTGTCGGTCCAGTCGACGCTCAGGGTGTGCCAGCCGTAGGCGTCGTAGCGGGCGACGACGTCCTCCGACTTGGCGATGAGCGTGTCGTCCTCGATGGAGATCTGGTTGTCGTCCCAGATGACGATGAGGTTGCCCAGCTTCTGGTGGCCGGCGAGCGAGCTGGCCTCGTGGCTGATGCCCTCCTCGATGTCGCCGTCGCTGACGAAGCACCAGATGTGGTGGTCGAACGGAGAGGAGCCCGGCTCGGCGCCCGGGTCGAACAGGCCGCGCTCGCGGCGGGCCGCCATGGCCATGCCGACCGCGTTGCCCAGGCCCTGGCCGAGGGGGCCCGTCGTGGTCTCGACGCCGGCCGTGTGGCCGTGCTCGGGGTGACCGGGCGTGAGGCTGTCCCACTGCCGCAGCCGCCTCAGGTCGTCGAGCGACAGGCCGTAGCCGGAAAGGAAGAGCTGGATGTAGAGCGTCAGGCTGCTGTGGCCGCACGACAGCACGAAGCGGTCGCGCCCGATCCATCCGGGATCGGTCGGATCGTGGCGCATCACGCGCTGGAAAAGCAGGTATGCGGCGGGGGCCAGGCTCATGGCGGTGCCGGGATGACCCGAGCCCGCCTTCTCCACTGCGTCCATCGCCAGGGCTCGAACGACGTCGACCGCCTTCTTGTCGAGGTCGGTCCATTCGAGGGCTGGCACGAGTTCGGTGCTCAAGTGCTCGATCTCCGGAATCTAGTTGTCATCGGTCACGCCGGTTTGGCTATCCCGCCCACACGGACCCTAACCGAGTGGAGGCGACGATCAATTCCCGTTCCACTCCGGCGTCCCACGTGGGGCGCAAGCCCCCCATTGGCCGGACCGGCCGACCCTGCGACTACAGTTTGGTTGTTCGCAGAGGCGTCACGGCGCCCACCCATGGATCCGCTCTAATCAGAGGTTACGCGTTGACCCCGCTCTCGCTGGAAGCGACTCCTCTCAGGCAGGAAGCGCCCTCGTACAGGCTGGAAGCGCCTTGACGGTGCTCACCAACAGGCAGGCGACGGCCCCGGCCCCGAAGGCGGGGGAGCCGCGTTCGATCGGCATGATCGTCAAGGCCTACATCGCGCTCACCAAGCCGCGGATCATCGAGCTGCTGCTGATCACGACGCTGCCCGTGATGTTCCTGGCCGCGGGCGGGCTGCCGCCGCTGTGGACGTCCGTCGCGGTCATGGTGTTCGGCACCCTGTCGGCAGGCAGCGCCAACGCGCTCAACTGCTACGTCGACCGTGACATCGACCAGAAGATGCGCCGCACCAGGCGCAGGCCGCTGGCGCGGCACCAGGTCTCGCCGCGCGGTGCGCTCGTCTTCGGCGTCGTGCTCGGCGTGCTCTCCACCGTGGGGCTGTGGCTCACCACCAACGCGCTGGCGGCGATGTTGTCCACCGGCGCGATCCTGTTCTACGTGCTCGTCTACTCGATGATCCTCAAGCGGCGCACCGCCCAGAACATCGTGTGGGGCGGCATCGCGGGCTGCATGCCGGTGATGATCGGATGGGCGGGCATCACCGACCGGCTCGCCTGGGCGCCGCTGGTGTTGTTCGGGGTGGTGTTCTTCTGGACGCCGCCGCACACCTGGACGCTGGCCATGCGTTACAAGGAGGACTACGCGGCGGCCAAGGTGCCGATGCTGCCGGTGGTGGCCACTGAGCGGCGGGTCGTCATGGAGTCCATCGCCTACACGTGGGCGACCGTGCTGTGCTCGCTGGCGCTGTGGCCGGTGGCCGGCACCACGCTGTTCTACCCGGTCGTGGCGGCCGTGCTCGGCGTCGTGTGCCTGTGGGAGGTGCACCGCCTGCTGGCCAGGCTCAACGCCGGCAAGAGCGGTGTCGCCCTGCGTCCCATGCGGTTCTTCCACTGGTCCAACGCCTACCTGGCGCTGCTGTTCCTCGCGGTCGCGATCGACCCGCTGCTCGCCTGACCTTCCGTCCGGCCGTTGCGCCGGGCTCTTCTTCGTCCCTATAGTGCATATATGAATAGCTCTTCAGGTGTTATCACGGGTTTGGACGGCTGCGCGGTGCAGGAGCCGGACGCCGCCAGGGTCGCGGTCACCCGCGACCGGCTCGTGACGCCCGAAGAGGCCACGCGGCTGGCCGAGCTGTTCCGGCTGCTCGGCGACCCGACCCGGGCCCGGCTGCTCTACGCCCTGCTGGAGGCGGGGGAGCTGTGCGTGTGCGACCTGGCCGACGCGGTCGAGGTGACCGACACGGCCGTCTCCCACGCGCTGCGCCTGCTGCGCACGGCGGGCATCGTGGCCAGCCGCAGAGCCGGGCGGATGATCTATTACCGGCTGGCCGACGCCCATGTCCGCATGCTGCTCGACCTGAGCCGGGAGCATCTGAAGGAGACCGGATGAGCGCTGATGGCCGCGGGCACGGGCACGGGCTGAGCGCCAACGCCGACAGGCGCTACCTGGCGGGGGCGCTCGCGCTCATCGTCGGTTTCATGGCCGTCGAGGTCGTCGCAGGTGTGATCGCCAACTCGATCGCGCTGATCTCCGACGCCGCCCACATGCTGACCGACGCGAGCGCCATCGTGCTGGCCCTGCTCGCCATGCGCATCGCCGCGAGGCCTCCCAGGGGCGCCTACACGTTCGGCTGGAAGCGGGCCGAGATCCTCTCGGCCCAGGTCAACGGCGTGACGCTGCTGCTGCTGGTGGCGTACTTCGTCTACGAGGGCGTGCACCGGCTCATGGAGCCGCCCGAGGTGTCGGGGCCCGTCGTCGTGGTCACCGCGCTGGCGGGCATCGGCGTCAACGCGCTGGCCGTCTGGCTGTTGTCGAAGGCCGACCGGCGCAGCCTCAACGTCGAGGGCGCCTTCCAGCACGTGCTCAACGACATGTACGCCTTCATCGCCACGGCGCTCTCGGGTGTCGCGGTCTGGCTGACCGGCTTCCGCCAGGCCGACACGATCGCCGCACTGGTGGTCGCCGCGCTCATGCTCAAGGCCGGATGGGGGCTGCTGCGCGACTCCGGCCGGGTGCTGCTGCAGGCGGCCCCGAGCGGGCTCGACCCCGACGAGATCGGCCGCGTGCTGGCCGCCGACCCCGACGTCGAGGAGGTGCACGACCTGCATGTCTGGGCGGTGACGAGTGGCTATCCCACGCTGTCGGCCCACGTGATCGTGGCCGAGGGCTCCGAGTGCCACCGCGCGCGCATCCGCCTCGCCGATCTGCTGCACGAACGCTTCGAGATCGGGCACACCACGCTCCAGGTCGATCACGGCCTGCCCGGCCTGGACCCGCACTGCTCCGACCCGCACGGACCCCGTCACTCTGATCCGTTAAAGTCACCCTATGGCGACCCGTGATCCACGCTGGGTGTTCAAGGACCGCCCTTCGTTCGCGTTGATCATCGGGCTGGTCCTCACCGGCATCTGCGCTCTCGTCTCGTTCTCGTTCGACGTGGTGTTCAACGGCGCGCCGGTGCAGTTCTTCATCGCGCTCATGCTGGCGCTCGCGCCGGTGCCGCTGCTGCTGGCCGCGGTGCTGGCGCTCGACCGGATGGAGCCTGAGCCGCGCAGCAACCTCATCTTCGCGTTCGCGTGGGGAGCCGGGATCGCGGTGCTGGTCGCCGGCGTCATCAACTCGCTCAACCTGCACTACATCATCGACACGGCCCGCCTGTCGGAGGCCAGCGCCCGCAACATCGCGGCCACGTTCGGCGCGCCCGTGGTCGAGGAGACGATGAAGGGCCTGGTGCTGCTGGGCCTGCTCCGGTTCCGCAGGGCCGAGCTCGACGGGCCGACCGACGGCGTCATCTACGCGAGCATGGTCGGCCTCGGCTTCGCCATGAGCGAGAACGTCAGCTACTACATCGCCGCGCTGTCCGGCTCGGGCGTCAAGGGGCTGGCGGTCACGGTGGTGCTGCGCGGCATCCTGTCGCCGCTCGCGCACCCGCTGTTCAGCTCCATGATCGGTGTCGGGGTCGCCTACGCGGCCCAGCGCGGCGGCGGCGATCGCATCTTCCCCGTCCTGGCCGGCTGGTCGGGCGCGATGATCCTGCACGGCCTGTGGAACGGCCTGGCCTCCTACGGAGGCTTCCCGGGGCTCGTGGTGGCCTACCTGGCGCTGCTGGTTGTGCTCGTCGTGCTCATCGGCGTGGTGTTCAGGGACCGGCGGCGCATCGTCGCCCTCATCCAGCGTTACCTGCCGCCGTACGAGCCGACCAAGCTGGTCACGCAGGCCGACATCTACATGCTCTCCACGTTCACCAGGCGGCGGCAGGCCCGGCAGTGGGCCAAGGCCCACGGCGGCAAGCGCGGGCTGCGTGCGATGCGCGACTACCAGCTCGCCGCCACCGAGCTGGGCCTGCTGCACGAGCGGGCGGCCCGTCACATGGTCGACGAGCAGACCTTCCACGAGGAGCAGCGGGCGCTGCTGGAGTGCATGAGCACCGCCAGGGCGGACTTCCCCGTGCGGGCGACACACGCAGGCTCGGTCGCCAGGGGCGGCTCACCGTCGGGCTACGCCCCCGGCTGACACGGGGGGCGCGTGCGTACGGAAGGGTTCTACGAGAGGGCGCACCTTTCCGGACCTTCTCCTGCAAAGCGTGCCCCTCGCAGGATGGGGGAGTGGCGGACTTAACGCCTGAAACCCCCGCGATTCCGCTCAGGCGACGGCGTGTGCCGCGGTGGGGGAGGGGCCGGCGGAGGCGGTCTCAGGGGCGCGGGTGCGCAGCGAGGTGGCCACCCGCAGCGCGGCGATCCAGACCAGCGTCGAGCCGAGGACGTGCAGCAGGACCAGCATGGCGGGCACGGCGAGGAAATACTGGACGTAGCCGATCACGCCCTGGGCCAGTTCCACCGCGAAGAGCGCCAGCGCCGCCCGGCGCGCGGGGCGCGGGGCGTTGTTCACGTGCAGCGCGAACGCCAGCGCGAACGTCAGCCCCACCACGACGTAGGCGATGTCGGCGTGGAACCGTGCCACGACCTCGATGTCGAGGTCGAAGCGGGAGGCCATGGCGTCGCCCGAGTGCGGCCCCGTGCCGCTCACCACCACGCCGGCCACCAGCAGCACGAATACCGCCGCGAGCAGCGCGTGGCCGAGCCGCCTGATGTCGCGGTGCGTGACCCGGCGCGCGGGGCCGTCGCCCTCGCCCGCGCGGGCGTACAACATCCAGCAGGCGGCGATCAGGCCACTGGAGATCAGGAAGTGCGTGCCCACGGTGAACGGGTTAAGCATGGTGCTGACCACCAGCCCGCCCCACAGCGCCTGGGCCACGATGCCGACCGGCTGCAGCCACGCCAGCAGCACCAGCGAGCGCCTGCGCGGCCTCATCCGCAGCGCCGAGAGCACGCACGCGACCCCCACGGCCAGCACCAGGAAGGTGAGCAGCCGGTTGCCGAACTCGACGGCCATGTTGAGCGGCGAGACCTCGGGGTGCGCGACCGGGACGAAGCTGTCGGGCGTGCACCTCGGCCAGGTCGGGCAGCCCAGGCCGGAGCCGGTGACCCGCACTCCCGCGCCCGTCACCGTGATGCCCGCGTTGACCACCACGGACGCCATGGCCCAGCCGCGCATGCTTGTCTCTGTGGGCGCCCAGAAGGAGAACAGGCGGCGCACCAGGGGGTGGGGATGGTCCGTGGGTAGCTTCACGTATCGATGGTAAGGGCCGGGCAGGGCGGTCCCGGGAACAGGGCTTCTCAAGGTCATTGAGTATGTGACATATTACTGTTGGGAGGTGGTGGCGTTTTGTCCGACGTGATCGTCGTCGGCGCCGGCGTGGTGGGAGCGGCCTGCGCCTACTACGCCGCACGGGCGGGACTCGACGTGACCGTGATCGACCGTGGACCCGTGGCGGGCGGCACGACCGGCTCGGGCGAGGGCAACGTGCTGGTGTCCGACAAGGAACCAGGACCCGAGCTGGAGCTGGCCGTCCTGTCCAACCGGCTGTGGCGCTCACTGGCGCGGCGGTACGGCGGCGACGGCGGGTTCGAGTTCGAGGCCAAGGGCGGGCTCGTCGTCGCCGAGACCCCCGAGGTCCAGGAACGCCTCGCCGGCCTCGCGGCCAAGCAGGACGTCGAGCACACCCTGGTGCCGGCCGGATCGTTGCGCGACTACGAGCCGCACCTCGCCGGCGAACTCGCCGGCGGCGTCCTCTACCCGCAGGACGCCCAGGTGCAGCCCATGCTGGCCGCCGCCGCCCTGCTCAGGCACGGCGCGCGCAGCTACGGCCAGGGCGCGCTGCGACTGCGGCTCGGCGCCGCGGTCACCGGGATCACCCGCTCGGGCGGCCGGGTGACGGGCGTTCGCACCTCGAAGGGCGACGTCCGCGGCGGCGCGGTGATCAACGCGGCCGGCACCTGGGGCGGCGAGGTGGCCGCGCTGGCGGGCGTCGACCTGCCGATCCTGCCCCGGCGCGGCTTCATCCTCGTCACAGAGCCCCTGCGCGAGCCGCTGATCAGGCACAAGGTCTACACCGCCGCCTACGTCACCAACGTCGCCAGCGACTCGCCGGAGCTGGAGACGTCCGCCGTCGTCGAGGGCACCCCCGCGGGGACCGTGCTCATCGGCGCCAGCAGGGAACGGGTCGGATTCGACAGGACGACGTCGGTGCCGGTGCTCGCGCGGCTCGCCGGGCAGGCGGTCGCGCTGTTCCCCACGCTGCGCGACGTGCGGGCCATCAGGTCCTACTGCGGGTTCCGGCCGTACTGCCCCGACCACCTGCCCGTCATCGGGCCCGACCCGCGCGTGCCGGGGCTGTACCACGCGTGCGGGCACGAAGGCGCGGGCATCGGGCTCGCCCCCGCGACCGGGCACCTGCTCGCCCAGCTCATCGCCGGCCACAGACCCGACCTCGACCTCAGCCCTTTCCGGCCCGGCCGCTTCTCCGAGGAGGACCAGTGACGTTCCCCATCACGGTCGACGGCCGATCCGTGCCGGTCGTCCCCGGGCAGACGATCGGCGCTGCCCTGCATGCGGCCGGCGTGCGTTCCTGGCGAAGCACCCGCTTCGGCGGGCGGCCCAGAGGACTGTTCTGCGGGATCGGCGTCTGCTTCGACTGCCTGGTCACCGTCAACGGGCGGGCGCCCGAACGGGCCTGCCTCCTGGAGGCCGCACCGGGGGACGAGGTGACCACGTCATGACGTACGACCTGGTGGTGGTGGGCGGCGGGCC
>NZ_JAAAHR010000155.1:0-24122 GCF_009908215.1 Nonomuraea sp. K271
TGTATAAGAGACAGACCCCATCCCCTGACCGCCCCGACTACGCGCGGGTGGTGAGGAGCTCTTCCGAGATCTCCTTCGGCACCCCGCGCAGCCCTACCAGCGCCAGCACCGCGACCACGGCCAGCAGCGCCGCCGTGACCACCGACGTCACGTGCACACCCGCCACGAAAGCCTCCTGCGCGGCCCGTACGAGCTGACCCGCCGGGCCGGAAGGCAGGCCGGCCGCCGTTTCCAGCGCTCCGGCGATCGACTCCCTGGCGGCCGCGCCGTCCACCCCGGCGGGCAGGACGAGGTTCGCCCGGTACGCACTGGTCAGGACCGTTCCGAGGATCGCGATGCCGAGCGCCCCGCCCAGCTCGAACGCCGTCTCCGACACCGCCGACGCCGCCCCCGCCCGTTCCTTGGGCGCGGTGGCCAGCACGTTGTCGTTGTTCACCGTGAACGCGAACCCGACGCCCATGCCTCCGATCACCATGACGGGCAGCAGGGTGAGGTAGTTCAGCTCGGTGCTGAGGGTGGCGTAGTAGAGGAACGAGCCCGCGTTCATGGCCAGGCCGAGCGCGACCACGCCGTTGCGGCCGATGAGGTTGATCAGCTTGGCGGCCAGCACCCCGCCGACGGCGCCCGCCAGGCCGCCGGGCAACTGGGCCAGCCCCGCCCGCAGCGGCGACCAGCCGAGCACGAGCTGCAGGTACCACGCGAACATCAGCATCATCGCCGACATCGCGAAGATCGCCAGCAGGTTCGTGGCGATGGACGCGGTGAACGCCCTCCTGCGGAAGAGCCGCACGTCGATCAGCGGCTCGGCCAGCCGTGTCTGCCGCCACACGAACAACGCCAGCAGCACCGCCCCTGCCACGCCCGCGCCCGCCACGTCGGGGTGGCCGAGGCCCTTGTCCGCGGCCTCCTTGACGGCGTAGATGGCCGTCACGATGCCGCTGAAGGACAGCACGACGCTGGGCAGGTCGAGCCGGCCCGCGTCCGGGTTGCGCGACTCGGGCAGCACGAGTGCGCCGCCCACCAGCACCAGCAGCATGATCGGCACGTTGATCAGGAACACCGAGCCCCACCAGAAGTGGTCGAGCAGCACCCCGCCGACGACCGGGCCGATCGCGAAGCCCGCCGCGCTCATCCCGCTCCAGACGCCGATGGCCGCGGTCCGTTCGCCGGGATCGGTGAACACGTTGCGGATGATCGACAGCGTGGACGGCATGATCGTGGCTCCGGCGACGCCCAGCAGCGCTCTGGCCGCGATCAGCAGCTCGGGATTGGGCGCGTACGCGGTGATCACGGAGGCCGCGCCGAAGGCCGCCGCGCCGATCAGCAGCAGGCGTTTACGGCCGATGCGGTCACCGAGGTTGCCCATGGTGACGAGCAGGCCGGCCAGCGCGAAGCCGTACATGTCGCCGATCCACAGTAACTGCGTGGACGTGGCGCCCAGGCCGCCCACCAGGCTGGGAAGCGCCAGGTGCAGGACGGTCAGGTCGAGGGAGAGCAGGAGGGTGGCCAGGCAGGCGATCGCCAGTGCGGCCCATTTCTTGTTCATGCCGCTCACGGTCGCGGGAACGGCTGACGGCGCGCCTACCGTTCGCTGACCAGCCGGCCGACCTCGGTCAGCCCGGAGGCGATGCGGGTGCGGGTGTCCTCGGCGCTGTACCAGTCGTCAGGGCACTCGGCCCGCGCCTGGATGAGCAGCGCGTGCGCCTCCTCGGGGTCGCCGCGGCGCAGCGCCACCTCGCCGAGGCCGAGGTGCGCCCACGCGAGGATCTCCATGGAGCCGTTCCTGCTCGACAGGTCGGCCGCGAGCGCGTAGTCGGCGTGCGCGGCGTCCATGGCCTCCATGCGCGTCAGCGCGTCGCCGCGGCGGCACAGGCTCTCGGCGATCTCGGTCGTGGCGCCCAGCTCGCGCGCCACCGTCAGCGCCTCGTCGGCCAGCGTGTACGCGGTGTCGTAGTCGCCCCGCGAGTGATGGAACTCGCAGAGCCCGGACAACACGAGCGTCATGCCCCAGCGTTCGCCGATGGCCTTGAACGCGGCCAGGCTCTTCTCGAAGCGGGCCAGCGACTCCTCGGGTCTGCCGAGGGTCTCCAGCATGAACGCGGCCCCGGTGTGGGAGAGCGCCTGCTGCCAGGGTTTGAGCTCGCCCGCGAACCGCATGAGCTCGTCGAAGGCGATCTGGGCCTCGCCGGGCGGCCCGGTGAACGCGGACAGCAGCATCGTCAGGAACTCGACCCGCACCGGCACGTGATCCCAGGTCACCAGCCAGCGCACCTCGGCCAGCCGCTCGCGCAGCTCGTCGTTCGGACCTCCTGCCCAAGCCGTGACGAGCATGCACATGACGTATTCCTCGTCGAGGTCGGCCGGACGCCGCGACCCGAGCGCCGCCAGCAGGCCGGCGGCCAGGTCGGCGCTGGTGGCGCGGTGACCGCGCATCCACCAGTAGCAGGCGCTGTGGGCCAGCATCCGCAACGCCGTCTCCAGCCGGCCGGCCTCGGTGGCCCAGCGCAGGGCCGCGTTGACGTCGTCGCTCTCCTCGTCGAGCCGGGCCAGCCACTCCAGCTGCTCGCTCGTACGCAGCCACGAGTCGGCCTCCATGACCAGGCCGAGGTAGTAGCCGGCGTGCGCGTCGCGGACCGCCTCGACCTCGCCGGACTCGGCCAGCTTCTCGGCACAGAACGCCCTGATCGTCTCCAGCATGCGGTAGCGCCCGTCCACCACCTCCACCAGGGACTTCTCCGCCAGCGAGAACAGCACCTCCTCCGGCAGCCCGCACACCCTCTCGGCGGCGTCGGCCCGCGCGCCGCCGACGAACACGGTCAGCCTCCTGGCCAGCCGCTGCTCGTCCTCGTCGAGCAGGTCCCAGCTCCACGCGACGACCGCGCGCAACGTCTGGTGCCGGGGCAGCGCCGTACGGCTGCCGCGGGCCAGCAGCCGGAACCGGTCGTCGAGCCGGGCCGCGACGTCGGCCAGCGGAAGCGTGCGCAGCCGCGCCGCGGCCAGCTCGATGGCCAGCGGCAACCCGTCGAGCGCCCGGCAGATGCCCGCCACCTGGGCGGCGTTGCCCGCGTCGACGGCGAATCCGGGCACCACGGCCGCGGCGCGGTCGGCGAACAGCCGGACGGAGGGATAGCCGAGGGGGTCGCGGGCCTCCGGCGGCGGCAACCGCAGCGGCGCCACCGGCAGGATCGACTCGCCGGTGATGCCGAGCGCCTCGCGCCCGGTGGCCAGCACCCGCAGCCGGGGGCAGGAGGCCAGCAACTGGTCCGTCAGCTCGGCGGTGGCCGCGATGACGTGCTCGCAGTTGTCGAGGACCAGCAGCAGCCTGCGGCCGGTCAGCGCGGTGACGAGCCGGGTGACCGGATCCACGGCGGGCCGGTCGTGCGTCACGGCGTCGCGGATGCCGAGCGCGGTCAGCACGGCCGCCGGCACGTCGGCCTCGTCGGAGACCTGCGCGAGCGGCACGACGCACACGTCGCCCGCCTCCCGTCCGGCCGCCTCGGTCGCGAGCCGCGTCTTGCCCGCGCCGCCCGGCCCGATCAGGGTGACGAGCCGGTGCTCGCCCAGTCTCGCCGCCACCTGCCGGAGCTCGTCGGCGCGGCCGACGAAGGTGGTGAGCTGGGCGCGCAGCCCACGCCGGGAGTTCTGCCCGGCCGCGGGGGCGGCCGAGGCCCCGAGCGCCGGGTCGGCCCTGAGCACGGCCAGGTGCGCGGCGGCCAGCTCGGCCCCCGGCTCGACGCCCAGCTCCTCGTCCAGCAGCTTCCTGGCCTCGTCGTAGACGGCCAGCGCCTCCGCCTGGCGGCCGCTGCCGTAGAGCGCGCGCATGAGCTGGGCCCGCAGCCGCTCGCGCAGCGGATGGGCGGCGGCGAGCTGGGTCAGCTCGGCGACCAGCTCGCGGTGCCTGCCCAGGTCGAGGTCCGCCCGCACCCGGTCTTCCGTGGCCGACAGGCGCAGTTCCTCCAGCGCCGTCGCGGCCGCCTCGGCGTGCGGGACGTCGGCCAGCGGCGTGCCCCGCCACAGGTCGAGCGCCTCGCGCAGCAGCGCCGCCGCCTGCCCGGGGTCGCCATCTGCCAGGGCCCGCCTGCCGGCCTGAGCCAGCTGCTCGAACTTGCACGCGTCGACGTCCTGCGGGTCGGCTACCAGCCGGTATCCCGCCGGATGGAACTCCACCAGCTGCCGGCCGAGTGCCCTGCGCAGCCGGGACACCTGGGACTGCAGCGCGTTGGCCTCGCCCTCAGGGGGCCGGGGGCCGTACATGCCGGCGACGAGCTGTTCCGGGCCGACGATGCGGCCGGCGTGCAGGGCGAGCAGCGTCAGCAGGGCGCGTACGCGGGGACCGCCGAGCGCGACCGGCTCGCCGTCCTCGTCCAGCACGGTGGTGGGCCCGAGGATCTGGAAGCGCATACCCCGATTATCGCGGGCGCGGCGGTGTCCGGGGCGGCGCGAGGAGCGCGTCGAGCACACCGGCGGCGAGCGCGAGTGCGTGGCCGGGCGCGGGGCAGGGCCGGATGCCGGAGCCGAAGGTCAGGTGCGGACCGCTCCCGCGGGCGGGGTCGAACCGCTCGGGGTCGGCGAACACGTCGGGGTCGCGGTTGGCGGCCACCAGCTCGATCGTCACCGTCTCACCGGTCCGCGTGTCGAGCCTTCGGGTGGCCCTGAGCGGCGGGTCGTGCCTGAGCGTCTCGCACAGCAGCGCCTCGGGGTCGTCGCCGGGTTCCGCGTGCCGCAGCGCGGCCTCGATCAGTCCTTCCGTGGCGGCGTACCCCTGCAGGAGCAGCGTGATCACCGGTACGCCGGCCAGCGTGAGCAGCCGCGCGACGGCGGCGTCGGCCTCGGGAGTCTCCTCGCCTGACAGGTAACCGGACGCGGCGGCGGGTACGGCGTCGGCCAGGAGGGCGCGGTCCTCGACGCCGAGCGCGGACGCGAGCACGGCCGTGGGCACGCCACGCCAGTCGCCGTCCCGCTCCACGGTCATGGCCGTGGCCGCCCGCCTCAGCCCGGCGGGCTCCAGCCCGGCCAGCAGCCCGGCGAGGACACGGCGTCGCCCTGTGTGGGTCTCGCCGGTGCTGAACCGCGACACCTGGGCACGCAGCCAGGCGAGCGTCCCCTCCGCGCCGTCCTGGCGTACGGGAGGCGGCACGTACGCGGGGTCGGAGAGCACGGCACGGGCCTCGGCATGACGGGTGATGAGCATGAGGTCACGCTAGAGCGGGATCGTTTCGCCGCCGGCCGAAACGTGCCGTCGGTCAGCCGGCCGGGCCGTGCGCGCCCTCAGCCAGCCGCTCGGCCGTGCATGCCGCCGGTCGGCCGCCCGGTTGTGTGTGCCCTCAGGCGGCCAGCCGTTCCTGGCGCTCCGGCGACCCCTCCTCGGCCGTGCCCGAGGGCGCGGCGGTGGGCGCGGTGGCGGGCGCCGCAGCCCGCTTCCCGGCGAAGGCCAGCGCCATGACCACGAGGAGCGCCATCTCGGCCACCACCAGCCCTCGCTCCAGCAGCCCGTAGTAGGCGCCGCCGTTGATCAGCGGCGAGGTGACGGAGGCCGGGTGCGCCGCTAAGTAGAACGCCAGCGACAGCGTGGACGTCACGCTCAAGGCCTTGACCGCGTTCCACCCGAGCGCGGACGCACGGCCCCTGGCCAGGCTCCAGCCGGCGACCGGCAGTGAGGTGAAGACCACGGCCGACGCCCAGCGATGGATCTCGCCGGAGAGCGTGCCGAGCTGCGACGTTCCCGCGTCGGTGGGGAAGATCGCGCTCATCATCAGTCCCGCCGCCCCGGCCAGCAGCAGGACGCGGGTGGCCGCGGTGCGCACCGGGTCCGCCGCCGCCAACCCGTACGCGAGACTCAGGCACGCCCCCGCGAGCGCCAGCATCCCGATCAGCACCGGTGCGAGTCCGCCAGAGACCAGCGCGTAGTCGCTGAGCAGCGGCTGTTCCGGCAGGGCTGACTGCGCGTAGGCGAGAGCGCAGAAGGACACCACCGTGCCGATGAGGGTGCCCCACACGGTCTGCTTCCGGGTCATCGCGTCACCTCGTCATAGATCGCCTCGAACCGGGCCAGCGACGTCTGGTCGTCGTGGGTGAGCGCCAGCTCGCGGCTGGCCTTGCCGAGCATGGCGCGCAGGTTGTCGTCGGTGAGGATCTCCGTCAGGCGCCGGGCCAGCGTGGCCACGTCGCCCGGCTGGAACAGGTAGCCGTTGCCGTCCACCAGGTGCGGCAGCGCCATCGCGTCGGCGGCCACCACGGGCAGCCCGGTCGCCATGGCCTCCAGCGTGGCGATGCTCTGCAACTCGGCGACGCCCGGCATGGCGAACACGTCGGCGGACGCGTACGCCTGCGGCATGATCTCGTCGGGCACGAAGCCGAGGAAGAACACCCGCTCGCCCACGCCGATGCGCTTGGCCAGCCGTTCCAGCTCCGTCCGCTGGGTGCCCCGGCCGACCAGCACCGCCTGTACGTCGGTGTCGTTCAGCACGATCGGCAGCGCGCGTACGAGCTCGTCGATGCGCTTCTCCTCGTCCAGGCGGCCGACGAACATGACGGTGGGCCGGTCGGGCAGGTCGAACATCTTGCGGGCCCACGCCTTGGGTTCGGCGTGCGGGTGGAACCTGGTCAGGTCGATCCCGCAGGAGACCGGTTCGACCTCGCGGCCGAAGCCCTGCTCGGACAGGAGTTCGGCGGCCAGCGGGGTGGGCGTGGTCACGTGGTCGGCGCGGTTGAAGACCCGGCTGAAGTCGCGCCAGGCCAGCCGGCCCGCCTTGGCCCGCAGCTGCTCGGGGATGTGACCGAACTGGAAGAGGTTGTCCGGCATGAAGTGGTTGGTGGCGACCACCGGCACGCCCGCGCGGCGGGCGGCGGCGATGGCGGCCCGGCCCACGACGAAGTGCCCCTGCGTGTGCAGCACGTCGGGGGAGATGGAGGCGATCAGGCGGTCGAGCCTGGTCGGCACGGTGACCCGCATCGTGGGGTGGACCAGCAGCGGTGCGGAGCGCAGCCGGTGCACCACCACGCCGTCCTCCACGTCGGCGCTGGCCGGGCCCACCTCGGACTGGCAGACCACGTGCACCTCGTTGCCGCGCGCGGCAAGGCCGGTGGCCAGGCGGTGGGTGAAGTAGGCGGCGCCGTTGACGTCGGGCGGGTAGGTGTCGCTTGAGATCAGGATCCGGCGTGGGCGTTCGGCGGCGGGGGCGATCGCCGGACGCTCGGTGACACTGTGAAGGGGCATGGCCATGACGGTGACTCCAGTCGGGGTAGGGCCAGGGGAGGGCCGGTGAAACGGACGGAAGAGATCAGGCAGGGTCGCGGTGCGCCTCCATCGGGCTGGTCCTTGCCAGGGCGACGGTGCCGGCGGCGGTGAGCGCGGCGGCCACGACCGGGAGGACCCCGGTCGGCAGCGGCTCGCCGAGCAGCAGCGCGCCGAAGGCGACCGCGGTCAGCGGGTCGGCGATCTGTAGCGAGGCGAACGAGACGCCGAAGTGCCCGACGGCGTAGGCGCGCTGCAACATCACCAGCGCCAGCAGGGCGGGGATCGGTAGTGCCAGCAGGTACCACCAGTTCCACGTGCCGTCCACCAGCACCCGCATGAGCGTGGCGGTGGCGCCGTACAGGACGCCGGAGCTGGTCGCGAGCAGCGCGGCCCGGCCCGCGGCGGAGGCCGCCCTCGAACCGGCCCACAGCAGCACCGCGGCGACGCCGGACACGCCGAGGAGCGTGAACACTCCGTTCGGGCTGAGGTGGGTGGGGCCGTGCGACTCGGGGACGAGCAGCACCAGGCCGATCAGCCCGGCGGCCACCACGCCGGCCGCCGACAGTTCCTTGCGCGACGGCTTGCGGCCGTGCAGCGTGGCGGCGATGGGCAGGGCGAACAGCAGGCTGGCCACGCCCATCGGCTGGACGATGGTCAGGGGGCCCAGCCCGAGCGCGACGATGTGCAGGCCACCACCCGCCAGAATGGAGAGGCCGCCGAGCAGCCAGCGCGGCCTGCGCAGCAGCGCCAGCAGCCCGGGCTTGGCGGTGCCGGCCGCCTCGAACTGCTGGAGGGCGGCTCCGAGCGCGAAGAACAGCGAACCGACCAGGGCTGTCACCGCGGCCAGTAGAGTCATGCGCACTCCTTTCAGACGGATGGTCGCCGGGCAGGGTCAAACAGGTATGTCCGTGGTGAGACGTTCAGGGGAAGGCTGGATGGCGCGCCGCTTCCTGATCCACCGCACGACCTCGACGATCACGGTCACGGACACCGCGATGCCCAGCCCGAGCAGCAGGCCCTTGACGGGGTCGTTCTCGAACGCCATCCCGCCGAAGAAGCCGATCAGCCCCGAGTACACCCCCCAGGTGCTCGCCGCGATCGCGTCGAAGAACGTGAACGAGCGCAGGGGATGCCGGACCGCGCCCATGGTCAGCGTGGTCGCGGTGCGCCCGCCGGGGATGTACCTGGCCACGACGAGCACGAGCCCGCCCCGCTCCTCCAGGGCGCCGCGCGCCCAGACGAACGCCTTCTTGTTCCGCAGCCTCCCGCCCGAGCGGTTGCCGATCAGGTAGGAGATGTGGTCCCCCGCGAACGCGCCCAGTGCCGCGACGACGATCACCAGCGCCAGGTTCGTCTCGCCTGATGCCGCGAACACACCGGCGGTGATCACCGCTGTCTCGGCGGGGACGATGGGGAAGAACCCGTCGAGGAGCGCCAGGCCGAACAGCACGGCGTACAACCACGGTGACGCCATGGCCTGTTGCACCAGGTCGAGAATGGCGTGGGACATAAGAGGGGCTCCGATCGTCAGGGCACTCACATAGCGTGTCGGCGCCGGACCCTTGGGGGCATCGGGGATCCCCCGGGTCGAACGCGGACCCATCCCCGATACGGGTCAGGGCCTGTACCCCATCAAGCTAGAAACTTCGCTGGTCACGGCACATCGGGCGATCGGCACGTACCGCCCCCTACTTTCGTCAGGGTCGGGGCGCGACCTCCGGCTGACACCATCGATCAAACCCGGATCCGGCCGCTCGGGCACCAGTGCAGATGGGCGCTTTCACGGTGGGGTTAGCCCCACCTCGACGGTGCCCCGCGCCCCACCCCTGACTTTCGTCAGGTGTCCTACCTGCCGTTCGTGGAGGGTCACGGCACGCACGCGGCGGATAACGTCGAAGCCGTGACGTTCCTGCGCCTCGTCCGCCGCGAGACCCGCCGCCGGCTGGTCTACGACCTGCTGCTCTGGGCCTTCCTCAGCATCTTCGTGGCCGCGATGGGGCCGGACCCGTTCCAGGACGCCGCCGGGTTCGCCATGATCACCGTGCCCGGGCTGGCGCTGGCCGCCGCGGCCGTGCTGGTCGGCCGGCGCTGGCCGCTGGCCGCCCTGGTGCTGCTGCTGCCGCTCGGGCCGTGGCAGTTCACCGAGGGGTTCGCGACCGTGGACCTGAGCTGGTTGCTGCCCCGGCGCGGCGTGAAGATCTTCCCGCTGCTGCCCACGTCGCCCTTCATCATGTGGTACGCCTACCTGACCGGGCGGCGCATGAGCGTGATATGGCCGGCCGCGGCGACGTTCTGCCTGGTCACGGTCGTGGGCGTGGGCGTGGTCCTCGCGAGGGGCGGTGACCTGGCCCTGTGGGTCTCCATGACGAGCGCGCTCATCGGCACCTACCTGGTGCCCTACCTGCTCGGGCTGCTCAGGAGGAGGCTGCTCCAGCAGCGGCGCGCGGCCAGGTTGTCGGCCGAGGCCCAGGCCAGGCTGCGTGAGAGGGCCAGGATCGCGCGTGACATGCACGACTCGCTCGGACACGACCTGGCCCTGATCGCGGTCAGGGCGGCCGGGCTTGAGCTGGCACCCGGGCTGGGCTCCGCCGAGGTCAGGGCCGCGGGCGAGTTGCGGCTCGCCGCCGCCGACGCCACCGAGCGGCTGCGCCAGATCATCGGGCTGCTGCGCGAGGACGCCGACGCGCCGCCCCTGACGCCCGTGGACGAGGACGTGGCCGAGCTGGTACGGCGGGCCAGGGACTCCGGCATGAAGATCGACCTCGATCTGATCCCCGGTCAGGCGCCCGCCCTGGCCCGCGCGGTGGTCCAGGAAGGCATCACGAACGCCGCCAAGCACGCCCCGGGCGCGGCCGTCGAGGTCGAGGTCTCGCCGGGGCGTGTCACCGTGCGCAGCGGGCCGCCGCGTTCACGGCCCACCGCGCAGCCCGGCGGTCTCGGGCTGGAGGGCCTGCGCGAGCGCGTACGGCTGGCCGGCGGCACCCTCACCGCGGGCCTCGTCGGCGAGGGCGGGGGAGGCGGCTTCGAGCTGGCCGTGACCCTCCCCCGCACGGGGGAGGAGGATCCCCGCCGCTCGGGAGGGAACGGACGGCCGAAGGCGCGACGCTGATGGCATGACTGAACAGAGCCCGGCGATAGGCCGGGTGACCGCGGCGATCGCCACGGTCGCCACCATGCTCCCCTACCTCACACTGAAGATCCTCTGGCTGACCGGAAGCTCCCTCGGAGTCACCGACCCCGGCCTCATGAACGACCCGGCGATGGCCGGCCTCAATGTCATGACCTTCGGCATGGACGCCGTCGGGCTGCTGCTGGTGGTGGCCTTCACCACGCGCTGGGGCCTGCGGCTGCCGGCCTGGCTCGTGCTGCTGCCGATGTGGGTGGGCACGGGCCTGCTGTCGGTGGTGGTCGTCACGGCGCCGATCATGGTGACGGCCGGCGGGATCGCGGTGTTCAGCGGCGGCCCCATCGAACCGTGGGTCTACATGATGGTCTACGGCGGTTTCGTCGGGCAGGGCATGGGCCTGATGGCGACCTTCGTCCTCTACGCCCGCGACCGCTGGCCCGGGGTGTCCGGGCCCGGTCACGCCATCGCCGGTCCTGCCAGGCAGTTCCAGACGGCCGTGGCATGGGGATCGCTGCTGGTCGTCACCCTGGTCGCAGGGGTGCGGCTGTCGTGGACGTTCGGAGCGCCCGTCGGGGCCGTCGTCATGGACGGGTTCAAGGCGCTGCTCGCCCTCGCCGGGGCCGTCGCGTTCGTCGCCGTCGTACGGGAACGCGGGAAAGGCTCGTTCTGGCGGCTGGCCGTACCGGTCTGGCTGGGCTCCGGGTCGTTGTTCGGCTGGGGCCTCTACGCGATGATCGTCAGGTCCGTCGGAGGGCCGCTCGCCGTCGGGGGCGCGGCAGCGACGGATCTGGTGGAGCTGTTCGGCATGCTGGCCGGGCTGGTGATGGGGATGAGCGGGGCATACGTGCTGGCCGAGCGGTCAGGCGTGCGCTCACGCATGGGCGACGTGCAGCCGCTTGAGCAGCCGCTTGAAGGCGACGATCGAGATGGTGATCGCCAGGCCGCTTATCACGGCCACCGCTGAGGTCCGCAGCACCATGTACGACCCCAGCGACCCCGCAAGATACTCGTAGACCGCGAGGAAGATGCTCAACGTCGAGTTCATCAGCAGCACGAACGCCCACAGCAGCGTGATCCTGGCGAAGAACCTGCGCACCCGCTCGTGCTTGAGCACCGCCGACGGCAGATGGATGTAGTCGAGTGTGAGCTTCTGCACGAGCGGCCTGTTCAGCCGCACGGACGCGAGGAAGACCATGCTCATGCAGATGGTGCCCATCTCCGGCTGGATGAAGAACCACATCCAGGTCCCGGTCCAGAAGGCCACGATCGCGCGGATGGTGATCGCGAACGCCGCCAGGCACATGGTGGCGGGCACCTTGATCCGCCTGACCAGCCGCCAGGCCACCCCCAGATAGACCCAGGCGACGGTCATGAAGAGCGCCCACTGGAAACCGAGGACGACCATGGCCAGATAGAACACCGCCAGCGGCGCCACCACGCTCTCGAGCAGTTGGGGCGCGGCCTGCCGGGCGAGCACCGTGAGGCGCGGAAGGGTGACCTGAGGGTGATTCAAGGCTGCTCCGCAGATAGGCCGACGATCAGCGACTACCCGGGCCTCGCGGGACAGGGCTCTCCAGACGGACCGCTCGTTGTAGCCGAAGCGTCATCAGCGCCGTCCCGGAAGCACGCCGGTGGCTTACCGTACCTGAGGCCGGATGGTGCGACCGCCTCCTTCCGCACGTTCCCGGGCTGCCATACGCATTCAGCCTGGCATCGAACCAGGCGCTCAGCCGAGTGACGCGGTGGCGAGCTTCGCCCCGAACCCGACGAAGACGACGCCGACTCCCGAGGTCAGCCCCGCGCCGAGCTTCCTGTGCCGGCGGAACTGGCCGGCCAGGAACGTGCCGCCGAAGATCAGGGCCGTCAGGTAGAGCACGCTGAACACCTGGATGACCGCGCCCAGGATGGCGAACGAAAGCGCGGGGGCCGGATAGGCGGGGTCCACGAACTGGATGAAGAACGAGACGAAGAACAGGATCGCCTTCGGGTTGAGCAGGCTGATCCCGAGTGCCCTGCGGAACGGGCGTGGGCGGCGTTCCCGCTCCTCCTCCGGACGCGCGGCGGCGGCCACGGGCCCGGACCGCCAGGCCCGCACCGCGCCGCGGATCATCTGGAACCCGATCCAGGCCAGGTAGCCGGCGCCGGCGTACTTGACGGCGGTGAAGAGCAGCGGGGTGGAGCGGAGGAGGGACGCGGCGCCGGCGGCCGCCAGGACCATCAGCACGGTGTCGCCGACGAACACGCCCGCGGCGGCCCGGTATCCCTGACGGACGCCGTGCCGGGCGGCGTGGCTGAGCACGTACAGCGAGTTGGGGCCCGGCAGCAGGATGATCAGAAAGGCGCCGATGACGTAGGCCCAGAAGTCGGTGATGCCGAAGAACATCCGGATGGCCCTTCGCGAACGCTTACTGGTGACATAACACGATATCGCCTGGTCATCCCCGCGCGCCGGAACCTGCCGCCCGGTCAACGATCCGTGCCGCCCCTCGCGGTCCGGCCGCGCCGGTTGTTTGGGTCTTGTAAGGATCCGGTGTCAAGGTTACGATCTCCGCGAATACTTAGGAAAGTTTCCTAAAAGATGGTCACCACCGGCTCGCGCTGACACCCTCCCCGCCCGTGTCACATCCCCACGGGCCGTGCCGTACGGCTTGCGCTCTCACCCCCCGGCGCAAGGCGTACGGCACGCACACCCCCAAGGAAGAACCGTGAGACTTCGGCCGATCCTCCTGGCGCTCGCGACCCTCGCACTCAGCCTGACCACCCCGCCCGCCCACGCCGCCTCCGCCACGGCGGCCTTCGTCAAGGTCGCCGACTGGGGCTCGGGTTTCGAGGGCAAGGTCACCGTCGCCAACGGCACCTCCACCCCCATGAACAGCTGGAACGTCCAGTTCGACATTCCGGCCGGCTTCTCCATCCCGTCCGCGTGGGACGCGGTCATGTCGAGGAGCGGGCAGCGCTACACCTTCACCAACCCGCCCTGGGCGTCGGCGCTGGCTCCGGGGGCCGCCGTCAGCTTCGGCTTCAACGGCAACCCCGGAGGCTTCCCCGGCGTCACCGGCTGCACGCTGAACGGCGCACCCTGCGGCGGCTCCGGCGAGGACCCCGGTGAGGACCCGGGAGGGCTCGGCAAGGTCGGCGGCGTCACGCTGACCTCCGCCACCGCGACCAGCGCCGCGCTGAGCTGGACCGCCGTCCCCGGTGCCACCGGCTACAAGGTCCGGCTCGACGGCGCGGCGGCCGTCACCGTCACCGGCACCACGCACACCCTGACCGGCCTGGGCGCATGCACCTCCCACACGGTCACGATCACCGCGACGGGCGCCTCGGGCGACGGTCCCGTCGGCGACCCCTTCGACTTCACCACGGTCGGCTGCCAGAGCGGCACTCTGCCCGATCACTTCCTCACCGGCTACTGGCACAACTTCGTCAATCCCGCCACCGAGCTCAAGCTGTCGGCCGTGCCCGACGAGTACGACCTGGTCGCGGTCGCGTTCGGCGAGGCCACCGCCACGCCCGGCGAGGTCGTGTTCGGGGTCGACCCCGGACTGGCCACGGCGCTCGGCGGCTACACCGACGCCCAGTTCAGGGCCGACGTGCAGGCGCTGAAGCAGCGCGGCAAGAAGGTCATCCTGTCGGTCGGCGGCGAGGCCGGACGCGTGCAGGTCGCCGGCGCCGCGGCTGCCACGCGCTTCGCCGACTCGGTGTACGCGCTGATGCGCGATTACGGCTTCGACGGCGTGGACATCGACCTGGAGAACGGCCTGAACGCCACCTACATGGGCCAGGCGCTGAGGGCGCTGCGCGCCCAGGCCGGCTCCGAGCTGATCATCACCATGGCCCCGCAGACCATCGACATGCAGTCGACCGGGATGGAGTACTTCAAGCTCGCCCTGTCCATCAAGGACATCCTCACCGTCGTCCACACGCAGTTCTACAACTCCGGCTCGATGCTCGGCTGCGACCAGGCCTTCGCCTACTCGCAGGGCACGGTCGACTTCATCACCGCGCTGGCCTGCATCCAGCTCGAGAACGGGCTCCGTCCCGACCAGGTGGCGCTGGGCCTGCCGGCCGGGCCGGGCGCCGCGAACGGCGGCGTCGTGTCGCCCTCGGTCGTCACCCGGGCGCTCGACTGCCTGGCCAAGCGGACCGGTTGCGCAACCTTCGTGCCGCCGCGCGCCTACCCGGACATCAGGGGCGCGATGACGTGGTCCATCAACTGGGACGCGAGCAACAACTGGTCCTTCTCCAAGACCGTCAAGCCACACCTCCAGGGAATGTCATGAAATGTCGCCGCAAAGTCCTCGCGTTAGCGACCGGACTCGCCCTCACCCTGACCGGCCTGGCCACCAGCGGCCCCGCCGCCCACGCCACCGGTACCGGTACCGGTACCGGCACGGTACGCCAGCTGGCCGCCGCCTGGGCCCCGCACACCGCGTACGCCACCGGCGCGGTCGTCACCTACAACGGCGTCGACTACGTCTGCCTGCAGGCCCACACCTCACTGCCCGGCTGGGAGCCGTCCGCCGTGCCCGCGCTCTGGAAGCCCACCTCGGGCGGTGACCCCGACCCCGGCGCCCCCGGCGTGCCGGGCACGGTGAGCACGTCGGTCACGAACTCCAGCATCACGCTGCGCTGGGGCGCCTCCGGCGGCACGGTGTCGGGCTACCGCGTGTACGAGGGCTCGACCCGCCGCGCCGAGGTCTCCGGCACCAGCGCCACCATCTCGGGGCTCGGCGCGTGCACGACCCACGCCTACACCGTGAAGGCGTACAACGCGGCGGGAGAGTCGGCCGGCCGTGACGCCACCGCCACCACGTCGGGCTGCACCCCCAACGATCCAAGCAAGATGCCCGGCGCCCCCTACCTGTACATGGGCTGGGGCAACCCGCCCAACCCCGGCGCCGTGATGGACGCCACCGGCATCAAGTCGTTCACCATGGCGTTCATCCTGTCCAGCGGCGGCTGCACCCCGGCCTGGGACGGGCAGCGCCCGCTGACCGGCGGCGCCGACCAGCAGGCGATCAACACGGTCAAGTCGAAGGGCGGCAGCGTCCAGATCTCCTTCGGCGGCTGGTCGGGCAACAAGCTCGGCCCCAACTGCTCCTCGCCGCAGGCGTTCGCGGGCGCGGTGCAGCAGGTCATCAACGCCGTCGGCCCGGCCGTCGTGGACTTCGACATCGAGAACACCGACGAGTTCGAGAACTACACCGTGCAGGACCGCATCCTGAACGGCCTCAAGATCGTCAAGCAGAACAACCCGAACATCAAGATCGTCGTCACGTTCGGCACCAACCCGAGCGGCCCGAACTCCCACGGCGTGCGCCTCATCAACCAGGCCAGAGCCCTCGGCGTGCCGATCGACAACTTCACCATCATGCCGTTCGACTTCGGCAGCTCCAACATCTACCAGGACACCGTCAACGCCTCCGAGGGCCTGAAGAACGCGCTCAAGAACGCCTACGGCTGGTCCGACGCCCAGGCGTACGCGCACATGGGCATCTCCGGCATGAACGGCGTGTCCGACCAGCAGGAGCTGACCACGCCGGGCACCTGGACACAGATCCGCGACTGGGCCAGGTCCAAGGGCCTGACCAGGCTCGCGTACTGGTCGGTCAACCGTGACCGGCCCTGCCCCGGCGGCGGCGTGACCTCCAACTGCAGCGGCATCGCCCAGACCGAATGGGAGTTCACCAGGACCACCGCCGGCTTCTGACCGTACGACCCCGGCCCGCCCCGGCTGCCCCGGCGATGGGGCGGGCCCTCCGGAAGGAACGTCATGAATCTCCGAGCCGCGGCGGCCGCGCTCGCCCTGGCCCTCACCACCCTGCACACCACCCCCGTCCAGGCCGCGGACGACCTGCCCGAGCGGGTGCTGGTGGGATACCTGCACGCCTCGTTCGCCAACGGATCCGGATACGTCAAGATGAGCGACGTCCCCGCCGAATGGGACGTCATCAACCTCGCCTTCGGCGAGCCCACCTCCGTCACCTCGGGCGATATCAGGTTCGAGCGCTGCCCGGCCGCCGAGTGCCCCGGTGTCGAGTCCGACGCCGACTTCGCCGCCGCCATCAGGGCCAAGCAGGCGCAGGGCAAGAAGGTGCTGATCTCGATCGGCGGCCAGAACGGCCAGGTGCAGCTCACGACCGCGGCGGCGCGGGACACGTTCGTCGAGTCGGTCTCGGCGATCATCGACAGGTACGGGCTCGACGGCCTGGACATCGACTTCGAAGGCCACTCGCTCCACCTCGACCCCGGCGACACCGACCTGGACGCCCCCACCACGCCGGTCGTCGTCAACCTCATCGCGGCCCTGAAGAGCCTCAAGAGCCGCTACGGCGACGGGTTCGTGCTGACGATGGCCCCCGAGACGTTCTTCGTCCAGCTCGGCCACCAGTTCTACGGGCCGGGGCCGAACGGCGCCGCCGACCCGAGAAGCGCCTCCTACCTGCCGGTCATCCACGCCGTGCGCGACGACCTCACCCTGCTCCACGTGCAGCACTACAACTCCGGGCCGATCATGGGCCTGGACGGCCAGTACCACACGATGGGCGGCCACGACTTCCACGTGGCCATGGCCGACATGGTGCTGGCCGGCTTCCCGATCATGGGAGACGCCGGCAACATGTTCCCGCCGCTGCGCCAGGACCAGGTGGCCATCGGGCTGCCCGCCTCGGTCAACGCGGGCAACGGGTTCACGAGCGTGGCGGAGGTGCAGAAGGCGTTCGGCTGCCTGGCCACCGGCGACGGCTGCGGGACGTACCGGCCGCGCGGCGTCTACCCGGGGCTGCGGGGCCTGATGGCCTGGTCGATCAACTGGGACCGGCACAACGCGTACGAGTTCTCCCGGAGCCACCGGGCCTATCTCGACGGGCTCACCTGACGCGGACCAGCTGGGTCGGTTTGAGCGGGACGCCGAGGCCCGGCGGCCGGTAGGTGGGCAGGGCCTCGCCGTACTCGTGCATCCAGGCGTGGTCCAGCAGCAGCCGCATCCGGCCGGCGGTCGGCATCCGGCGCGGCCCCGCGGGGTCGACCCGGCCGATCATCCGCGTCACGGCCGCCACCACCAGCTCCGTGTCCGGCGAGGACAGGTCGCAGTGGTCGTCGGGCCCGACGATCAGATCGACGTCGGGAGGCAGCGGATAGATCGGGCGCGGCAGCGCGAGCACGCGCGGCGGCGGGGCCATCGGCCAGCCGTCGCGCACCGCCTCCAGCAGCACCGAGCGCGACGTCTTGTGCGCGAACAACCCGTCGGCCAGCGCCCAGCTCAGCGCTCCCACGTCGGAGCGGTCCTCGCCGCAGGCGTGCAGGCACAGGTACGGCACCAGCGGAACCCCCGCGCCACCCGCCTGCGCCCAGCCGCCCCCGCACCCGGTGAGCACCAGCAACGCCAGCATCGCCCGGTAGGCGGTGTCGGAGTGCGGCGTCTCCAGCCGCCCCGGCACGATCACGCACCCGCCGCCCGTCTTCTCCGCCGTCACGCCCAGCTCCCGGGCGATCTTCACCGTCCGAGACGCGGCCACCCCGGTGCAGGCCTCCTGCCAGGCCGGCGTGTACGGCTCCGCCCGGTCGTCGTAGCCGCGCGGCCACACACCCGGCAGCCGTGGCCTGGCCACCCCGTAGACGGCCAGCAGCAGGTCGAACACGGTCGTCACCAGCTCGCCGCCGTCGCGCAGCACGGGCACGCCGCGCCGCAGCACGCCCGGCCCGTCGTCGAAGCGCGGCAGCAGCACCTCCACGGCCTCGCCGCCGTACACGCTGAGCCGGTCGCAGGCGCCGCCCGTCAGCCCGCCCGGCACGTACGCCTCCTCGCGCTCGCGCAGCCGTACCAGGAGCGGCAGGTCGGTGTGCTCCATCGCCTGCCCGGCGAACGGCGTGCGGTCGAGGAAGAACTCCTTGAGCAGCACGTGGCCCATGGCCATGGCCAGCGCGCCGTCCGTTCCCGGCCGTACGACCAGCGTCTCGTCGGACAAGCGCGTCGGATGCGTGCCGATCGCCACCACCTTCTGCCCCTTGTAGCGGCCGGCGATCACCCAGGGGGTGTCCGCCGAGCGTACGAGCCGGTTGTTCTCGCCCCACAGCAGCACGTACGCGGCCCGCGCCCAGTCCTCGGCGCGCGAAGGACCGGCGAAGCGCGGTCCCAGCACCTGCTCGGGGGCGCACGGGTGCTCGGTCAGCACCGCCCCGCCGAGCTCGCCGACGAGCCGCGCCAGCGGGGAGCTGGCCAGCGCCGCCACCCGCTCGGGCCCGTGCTCGTCGGCGGTGTGCACGATCGCCGCCGCCACCAGCTCAGCGGCCGTCGCGTCGTCGAGCGGCACGCGCCGTTCACCCCTGGCCGGCTGGTATTCCTGCGGGTTCGCTGTGAGTTTCGCCCAGGCCGCGACCGGGTCGCGCAGCCCGTTCCTCACCTCGAAATAGAGCCTGACCAGTGCCTGGTTGACCTGCGATCCCCCCATGCGAAAAGTTCAACACAAAGAGTGATGCCGTATCGCTATACGTGTCGGCATGTCGGGGATAAGAATCGGAACCCCTGGTGGCGGCGGCGCTCCCGGTGCGGCAGGCTATATCCCGCCATGGATTACGCAGTTCTCACGGGCATTGTCCTCGTCGCCGGTGTCGCGCTCGCCCTCGTCGCCCAGTGGCGCGACTGGCGGCCGCCCCTCCTTGTCGCCGTGCTCGTGGGCATCGCCGTCCGCGTGCTGATCATGTACACGTCGGCGATCGACACGTGGCAGCCCGTCGACTTCGTGGAGAGTTTCAAGCCCGCGGGCGAGGCCGTGCTCCGGGGCGAGGACCCGGTGCTGGCCAGCGAGGGCGGCTGGCACTTTCTGCCGACGATCCCCTACGTGTACGGCATCCTGCTGTGGCTCGGCATCCCATGGGAATACGCCGGGCGCCTGGTCACCGTGGTCGCCGACATCGTGCTCATCCCGCTGGTGGCCAAGCTGGCCGGCGGCCCCAGGGCGAGGCTGCGGGCCCTGCAGTACGCGCTCAACCCGCTCGCCGTGATGGTCGCCTGCATCCATGGCCAGGTCGAGCCGGTGGCGCTCGTGTTCGGCGTCGCCGCCTTCGTGGTCGCCAGGGGGCCGGGCGCGAGCGAGCGCCCCGGCGTCACCACCCACGTGATCGCACGGGTGCGCGCGGGCCTGTCCGCGCACGGCGTACGCGCCTCCGTCCCCCGGGTGATCGGCCGCGGCGGCATGGTGCACCGGGCGCTGCTGCCGGGCGACGACGACCGCGCCGACCGCAGGCGGGGCGCGCTGGCGGGCGTGCTGATGGGCCTCGCGCTGTGCGCCAAGAGCTGGCCCATCTGGCTGATCCCCGGCATGCTGCTGCTCCTGCCCCACCTGCGCGCCCGCGTCGCCGCGCTCTTCGCGACCGGGCTGGTGCCCGTCTTCTTCCTGGTGACCCTGCCGGTTTTCGCGGGCACGTCGCTCGACCAGATCCCTGCGGTCATCCACACCATCCAGGACATCCGGCCCATCGTCGGCGAATGGGGCTGGACCCCATGGTTCACCGAGGGACAGTGGGCACTGAGGCCCGATCTGGCCTCGTTCGGTACGAAGCTGATCTACGTGAGCGTCGTCGCCGCCGTGCTCTACTGGCGGCGGGCCGACCCGGTCGACATGACGATCGCGGTGCTGCTGGTCTTCATGATCGTGACACCCCGGCTCGGCGCCCAGTACCTCATGTGGTTCATGCCGTTCCTGGTCGCCAGGCCCACGAAGTTCGCCTGGTCGGCCATCATCGGCTCGTCTCTCTGGGCCGGCTACGGCTACCTCTACATGACGCAGTTCGACTTCAACGGGTGGTGGCTGCAGCACGCCGACTGGTCGCGCGCCTCCATCCTGCTGCTGCCGATCCTGGCCCTGGCCATGCCCTGGGGCCGCCGCGTCGTGACGGCAGCCCCAGGGCCGGTCCCTCCTCAGGGGTTCTCCGACAAGTCAAGGATCACGTCACCGGCATAGGCGCTCCCACAACGTGATCCACTGGTCGGGGTGCACGTGGCCCACGACGGTGTCGCCGGCCACGCCGGCCGCGGCCAGCGCGGTGTCCACCCCGTCATACCTGGTCCTCAGCGACGCGCGTACCGACCCGCCCACGCCGCCGAACCCCAGCTCGACCAGCTCCTGGTAGGAACGGCCGTCGCTGACGAGCGGCTCGGTCCTGCGCTGGATGCGCAGGACCGCCGAGTCGACCGACGGCACCGGCCGGAAGCTCTCCCTGCCGATCGTGTCGCCGAGCCTCCAGCCGAACCACGGCCACGACTCCACCGTGACGAGGCTCCAGCGACCGTAGTCACCCGCGCGCTTGCGGGCGTACTCCCGCTGCGTGAGCAGCGTCGCCGAGGTCAGGGCCGGCGCACGCAGGCACCAGTCGACGATCTTGGAGGTGATCGAGTAAGGGATGCTGCCCACGACCGCGAACGGCTCCCGCGGCGCTCTCACCGTGGTGAAGTCGCGCCTGACGATGTCGATCCTGGGGTCGCGGCTCGTGCGTGAGGCCAGCCGCCCGGCCAGCCGGGGATCGACCTCGTAGCCGACCACCTGGGCGCCCGCCTCGGCCAGCGCCAGGGTGAGCGCCCCCTCGCCGGGGCCGGGCTCCAGCACCAGCCCTCGCGGACCGGCGGCCTTGACCATCAGGTCGATGGCATGCCGGTCGACCAGGAAGTTCTGCGAAAGCGTGCGCCTCGCCCGATCCACGGGCGTGCGGCCGCCACCGCGGTTCCTGACCTTCTTCTGCGTGTGTGAATGGTTTCCGTGTGCGTAGTTTTGCGCCACAGCACTGCCCTTCCGGGTCCTCGAGACAACGGGGTGCTCGAAGGGCCCTGGGCACGCGTGCGGACGCGCAGCCTCAGATGATCGCGTCCGCTAGCGGGCCAGAGCCCGGCCGTGGCGGATGCGGATGAAGACCTGGCAGGCGAACATGCATGACATGGGGCCGACCCTAAGCGGCCGCTTGCCGACCGGGCAAAGCATTAAATCGGGGTCGCGTCGGGTCTGCTCCGCAGGACGAGCGCGATGGCGCACACCTGTCCGATTTCCACAAGACTCCCGCCCCTACCCTCCGGGCAGCCTCGTGCCCCCCGCGTCGATCGCCGGGCTGCTCCACAAGCACGGCGGCACCCACCCATGGCTGGCCGCCGCCACCGCGTTCTGCTGGTCGCGGATCGCCGAGATCGACAAGACGACTCCGTACGAAGCCCGCGCCGTCGTGACCTTCCTCGGCCTGGTGCCCGACCGGGCCAGGGCGGAGGCCGAGTTCGCCCGGCTCAAGGAGTCCATCCTCGCGATGGTCGCCCTCGACCGCCACGCCACGGGGGAGGCGCACTTCCCGCTGGACTTCGCACCGGAGCCACCGCGGCTGCCGCTGTTCACCCAGGACGTCCTCGACACCCACCTCGACGCGCTCGCCGCCGCCCAGTTCGAGGACGGCGGCTGGAGCCCCAACTGGCCGATCTGGACGCCGCTGGTGGAGCACGAGTGGAGTGGCTACCTCACCGTCCAGCGGCTGCGCACGCTGCGCGCGTACGGGCGGCTGAAGCGATGAGGCGGCACTGTCGGCGGTGCCGCGTACGTTGGGGTCATGTACGCGGAACGGCCTTCCGACCTCGACCTTGCCGACCGTCTCGCCTGCGTGTGGCACCAGGTCAGCGAGACGGAGCAGCACCATCTCGTCGTGCCCGACGCCTGCGTCGACCTCATCTGGGGCCCCGAAGGGCTGTTTGTGGCGGGCCCTGACACCGGGCCCATGCCGACGCCCATGGCGGCGGGAGACACGTTCACGGGTGTGCGTTTCCGGCCCGGCGCGGTGGGCGACTTCTTCGGCGTGCCGCTCCACGAGCTGCGTGACCGGCGTGTCCCCCTGACCGACCTGCCCTTCCCGGCCGAGCGCGTCGAGGAGGCGGCCCTGCGGGCGGGATCCCGGCCGGCCGCCATGCGCGCCGAGGTCAGACGGCGGCTGGCCGCCACCGCGGGAGCCGACCCGGCAGGCGCCGCCATCACCGCGGCACTGCGCGAAGGCCGCACGGTCGCGGAGGCGGCCTGGCGACTCGGGTTCTGCGAGCGCCAGCTCCACCGCCGCACCTTGGCCTCGTTCGGCTATGCGCCGAAGACCCTCCAGCGCATCGTGCGTTTTCAGCGCGCCCTCCGTCTGGCCCGCACCGGCGTCCCGCTGGCGGAGGTGGCCGTCAGGGCCGGCTTCACCGACCAGGCCCACCTGTCCCACGACGTCAGGCGGCTGAGCGGCGTGTCCATGAGCCGCCTGCTCTCACCTGCGCGACGGGCCGCCTGACACGAGGTTCTGCGCCCACCTGGCGCGCGGATCGCTGTCGATCAGCAACGCCCGGGTCAGCAGGCTCAGCGGGATGGCGAGGATCGCGCCCAGCGGTCCCAGCACGAACGTCCACACGATCAGCGACAGGAACGTCATCGTCGTCGACAGCCCCACCGCGTCCCCGAGGAACTTCGGCAGGATGAACGACTGCACAACCACGTTGATGACGCTGTAGGCGGCGATGACCAGCACCATCGTCTGCACGCCACCGTCCAGCAGGGCGAGCATGGCCGGCGGCACCAGGCCGATGACGAAGCCGATGTTCGGGATGTAGTTGGCGATGAGCGCCAGCACGCCCCAGAGCAGCGGCAGCGGTACGTCGAGGAGCGACAGGGCGATCACGTCGAGGGTCGCGCAGATCAGCCCGAAGACCGTCGAGACGATCAGGTAGCGCCGCGTCTTGTGCGCGAACGTCGCCAGCGCCGTCACCAGCTGCGGCCGATACCCCTCGCCGGTCGTGAGGACCTTCGAGGTCACCGGCGCGTCGAGGCACATGGCCAGCAGCAGCACGATGACCAGGAAGAGCGCGGACAGAACGCCGATCAGGCTGCCGAGCAGGCTCTGCGCCAGGCCGAGAATCGACCCGGCGTCGAACGCCTGCAACCCCCGGTCGAGCACGTCGTTGCTGACGCCGTGGGCTGCGGCCCAGGCCAGCGTGTCGGCGAGGAGCCGGTCGAACTGGGCGGCGTACGCCGGCAGCAGCGAGACGAGCTGGGTGACCGAGATCGTCAGGATGCCGACCATGCCCAACAGCGCGAACACGACGATGAGGAAGGGCACGGAGACCTGCAACCACATGGGCGCCCCCTTGGCGGCGAGCCACGTGCGCACCGGGGAGACGGCGATGACGAGCACGAGTGCCAGCACGACAGGGCCCGCGATCGAGGCGACCTCGCGGATGCCGAAGAGGACGATCACCGCGGCGGCGATTCCCACCATGATGATGAGCGCCCTGGGGATGGGTTGATCTCGCACGCCCCCCTACCTACCCGAAGCCGCCGGGGGCACCGCCGATTTGACGGTTCCAAGAGGCGTACATAGAGTTCAGCAGTCCCACGGGAGCGGCGTCGATCGCCGGTCTCACTCGGGGCCCACCTCTAGACACCGTCCCAACTCGTGGATGTTCGCGTCCACTCTGATGGGCTGGTAAGTTAGAGGGGTTGTCTCCGAAAGGGGGCGGCGCTTAATTCCCGCAGGTCGAGCAGGTCCGGTCAATTTGACAGGGACTTGAACGGCTGAAAGAGTTAAGACACAACGAAATGAACGCCTCCGGGCTGGATTCGGTGGAATCTCGGCGGGGATGTATGCGTGCGTTTCTTGAGAACTCAACAGTGTGTTAAAAGCCAGTGCATGATGCACAACCCCGTCCATCGGCCCTTTTGTGGCTGGTGTTGACGGATTCCTTTTTGTTAGTTGGGTTCAGAC
>NZ_JAAAHR010000156.1:0-24055 GCF_009908215.1 Nonomuraea sp. K271
GAGTAGGCCCATGACCGCAGCAAAGAGGCTCTACCCCCTGGTCGCCTGCGCCTCGATTCTGTTCTCGGTGGTCGCCGTGGTGGTCGTCCAGTGGGGTTCCGGCCCTTCCGTCGATCCCATGAGCATGACCGTGAGCGAATTCGCCGTGTCCGACCGCGGGGGCGTGACGGAGATGGCGATGGCGATGCTCGGGGTCGGGTCTTTGGTGTTGCTGGCGGGGCTGCGGTCCGCGGGGGCGCCCGTGCGGGGGATGCCCGGGCGGTTGCTGATGGTGTGGTCGGGAGCGCTGATCGTGGCGGCGATCATCCCGACCACACCCATCGGCCAGGATCTTGACGTGGCGGCGCAGATCCACAGGTACGCGTCGGTCGCGGCATTCGTGAGCCTGCCGGCCGCGGGAGCGCTGCTGGTGCCGCGGCTGACGGCGCACGCGGCGTGGAAGCCCGTCGCGCGGGCCGTGGAGTGGGTGGCGCTGGCGGGCGGGTTCGGGCTGCTGGCGATCACGTATGTGGCGCTGCCGGGCGAGGGGGTGTTGATCGGGTTGGTGGAGCGGTTGCTGCTGGCCGCGGAGGTGTCGTTGCTGGCGGTGCTCGCGGGATGGCTGGCGTGGCTGACCTGGCGTCCGAGTGTCGCGAAGGCCGCCAATTTCCCGGCATATCACAGATTTATCGCTAGTTGATCTTAAAACCATACGTATGGATGCTATTCTCTCCCGCGATCTTCTATCCGGGAGCAGGTGTCATGGCATCGGGCAGATCCATCAGATTCAAGATCTCGACGCTGCTCGTCATCCCCTTGGTCTCCCTGATCGCGCTCTGGGGCTTCGCCGCGAGCACCACGTCGGGAGAGGCGCTCAACCTGCTCAAGGTCGAAACCCTCTGGACCGGTGTCATCAACAACGCCGACAACCTGGTGTCCAGCCTGCAGGCCGAGCGGCTGGCCTCGGCGGAGCGGCTGGCGGGAGTGACGCGGGACCCCGAGGCACTGGAGCAGGCGCGGGGCAAGGTCGACGCGGCCAGGAAGAAGCTGCGTGAAGAGGCGCTGGCGCAGGACACCCAGGACGCCCTCACCCAGGACATGCGGACCCAGCTCCAGACCGTGCTCGCGGAGGCCGACCGGCTGCCCGAGATCAGGGGCAAGGTGGACGACCGCAGGTTCGTCGCGAGCAACCTCGTCACGGAGTACTCGAAGGTCTCCGACGAGATCCACCTGCTGTATTCGAGGCTCGTGGTCAGCACCGACCTGGAGCTGTCCCTGCAGGGGCAGGGCCTGATCGCCGCCGACCAGGCGCGTGAGCTGCTGAGCCGCGAGCACGCCCTGATCGTGGCCACGAACGGCCGCGCCACCATGCACGAGACCCACATGCTGGCCAGGATCGACGGCGCCAGGACGTACCTGTATCCCCAGGCCCTGGCCAACCTGGACACCGAGCTGCGGGCGCCGTTCGAGAAGTTGTACTACTCGCCCCGCTACGTCACGATGGAGAACCTCCTGGAGGGCTACATCGGCGGCCAGCGGGTGGACATCCAGCTCTGGCGGGGCATCTCCGACCAGGTGCAGGCCGAATACCGGGAGGCCATCGGCGGCACCGGCGACAAGCTGTTCGCCAGGATGGAGCCCGCGGGCGTGGGCATCCTGGTGCGGGCCGCCGTCGCGGGCGCGCTCGGCCTGATCGCGGTCGTGTTCTCCGTCTTCATCTCGATCAGGGTCGGCCGCCGCATCACCCGCGAGCTGGCCGCGCTGCGCCGTACGGCACTCGACCTGGCGGAGATCAGGCTGCCCGAGGTCGTGGCGAAGCTGCGCAAGGGCGAGAGCGTCGACATCGCGACCGAGGCCCCGCCCATCAAGGTGGGCGAGAACTCGACCAGCGAGGTCAGCGACCTCGCCGCGGCGTTCGACAGCGTCCAGAGCACGGCCGTGGACGCGGCCGTCGAGCAGGCCAAGCTGCGTGACGGCGTGGCGGAGGCGCTGCGCAACCTGGCCCGGCGCAGCCAGTCGCTGCTCCAGCGCCAGCTGCGGCTGCTGGACGAGATGCAGCGGCAGACGGAGGAGCCGGAGGCCCTGGAGCGGCTGTTCAAGATCGACCACCTCACCACCCGCATGCGCCGCCACGCCGAGGGCCTCGTGCTGCTGTCCGGCGGCTCGGCGGGCCGCAGGTGGCGCGGCGTCATCCCGATGGAGGACGTGCTGAACGGCGCGGCGGCGCAGGTCGAGGAGTACACCCGCGTCCGCGTCTATCCGATGTCCGAGTGCGGCGTCTCCGGCACCGCCGTGGCCGACCTCATGCACCTTTTCGCCGAACTGATCGAGAACGGCACCGCGTTCTCCTCCCCCGGCAACGAGGTCTCCGTGCGCGGCGAGATGGTCGGCAAGGGCTTCGCGGTCGAGATCGAGGACCGCGGCCTGGGCATGGACGAGCACACCCGCAGGGCCATCAACGAACGCCTGGCCAGCGCGCCCGAGTTCGACCCCGCGCAGACCGAGCGGCTGGGGTTCGCGGTGGTCGCGATGCTCGCCGCCAGGCACGGCGTCAAGGTCACGATCAAACCCTCACCGTACGGGGGGACGACAGCCATCGTGCTCGTGCCCGGATCGCTGGTGGAGCCCATCCCCACGCCCGTGCAGCCGATGGAGTTCGAGCCCGTGTCCGTGTCGGTCGTCAGGGACGAGCCGACAGGGCCGGGCGAGTTGCCGCGCCGGATCCGTACCAGCAGAAGGGCCGTGGCCCAGGGGAGCGGCCCCGCGGCCGTCCCGCAGCAGTCCCAGGGGAACGGGCGCGCGGCGGTGCTGCAGTCCCAGGCCGGTGGCCCGGCGGCGCTGCCACGGCGGCGCGACCCGGACACGGTCGAGCAGCCGCAGCGCGAGACGGGCCTGCCGCAGCGTGAGCGGAGGACCGGACGCCCTCAGCCGGAGCCTGAGACGGGGCTGCCGCAGCGGGAGCGGGAGACGGGGCTGCCGCGGCGTGAACGGCAGGCCAACCTGCCGCAGCGGCTCAGGGAGACGCCGCCCCCCGCGCCGCCGGTGTCCGAACGCTCACCCGAGGAAGCCAGGGCGCTGCTCTCCTCGCTCCAGTCCGGCTGGCAGCGCGGGCGGCAGGACAGCGAGCAGGATGGGGGATCCGAATCGTGAGTCGCGAGCACGAGTGGGTCGACGAGGAGGCGGGGCCGGTCGTCCGGCCGTACGCGGTCACCCGCGGGCGCACCAAGCCCACGTCGTCGTCGGCGCTCGACCTGCTGGCGACCGTCGTCTCGACGGGGCTGCCCGCGCCCGCCAAGGCGGAGCTCAGCTCCCAGCACCGCCGGCTGCTGACCTTCGTGACGGGGAAGGCCAAGCCCCTCGCCGAGGTCGCCTCGGACCTGAGCCTGCCGGTGGCCGTGGTGCGGGTGCTGCTGGGCGACCTGCTCGACCACGGCCTGGTGACGGTGCGCCCGCCGCGCGACAAGGCCGTCGCCCCCTCGGAGTCGCTGCTCCGAGAGGTGATCAACGGCCTGCGTGCTCTGTAGCCGGGGCCCCCGCGTCAGTTGGCGGAGGCGAGCGTCCGCAGTGAGTGCTCCACCAGGGTGATCATGACCTCCTTGGCGGAGTTGCGCCGCCGCACGTCGCAGAGCATGACGGGTACGTCGTCCTCGAGATCGAGAGCGATGCGTACGTCGTCGACGCTGTGCTGGGCGGCGCCGTCGAAGCAGTTGACGGCCACCACGAACGGCGTGCCCCGCTGCTCGAAGTAGTCGACGGACGGGAAGCAGTCGGTCAGCCGCCTGGTGTCGGCGATCACGACCGCGCCCAGCGCGCCGTGCGACAGTTCGTCCCACATGAACCAGAAACGTTCCTGGCCCGGCGTCCCGAACAGGTATACCACGAGACCGTCGCGGATCGTGATGCGGCCGAAGTCCATCGCCACGGTGGTGGTGGACTTGGTCTCGACGCCGTCGAGGTCGTCGACGCCGATCCCGCGGTCGGAGAGCACCTCCTCCGTGCGCAGCGGCTTGATCTCGCTGATCGACCCGACCAGTGTGGTCTTGCCGACGCCGAACCCCCCTGCGACAAGAATCTTCAGCGCGACGGGGTCCTCAGAGAGCACGGAGTCCATTGATCACTTCCTTGAGAATGCGCTCGTTCGAGCGCGCCCCTCCAGCCGAGGGCGACGTCACCGAGATGAGGTCGTTGTCACGCAGGTCGCCGAGCATGACCCGGACGACGCCGACGGGCAGATCGATCTCGACGGCCAGGTCCGCCACCGAGATCGGATTTCGTGCTGCCCGCAGGATCAGTTGCTGTTCTGGGCCGGGCTCGTCAGTCGGTTCGCCGATGACGCGCACGGTGGCCACGAGGTCGAACGTGTCTCCGGAGGAGTGCGTGCGACCACGGATGAGAGCATAGGGCCGCACGATCGGCCCCGCCTCCTCATCGAACCACTGCGGGCTATCGCTCATGACGTTCCAGCGCGTGGGTTGGTGCTGATGTGCTGACCCACCCGCTTGACCAGCATCGCCATTTCGTAGGCGATGTGGCCGACGTCCACGCTGGCGTCCGCGATGACGGCAAGGCAGGTGCCCTGTCCCGCGGCGGTGACGAACATGAACGCGCTTTCCATCTCCACGATGGTCTGGCGTACGTCGCCGCCGCCGAAGTGCCGCCCGGTGCCGCGGGCCAGGCTCTGGAACCCGGCGGCCACCGCTGACAGATGTTCGGCGTCGTCACGGGTCAGCCCGCTGGAATAGCCCACGGCCAGGCCGTCCGTCGACAGGATGACCGCCTGTCGGACCGCGGCGACCCTCGTCGCGAGGTCGTCCAGCAGCCAGTTCAGTTCACCGGTGTTGGTGGCCGGCACACTCATGCATCCCCCTTACTCATGGGCCCCTCCTCAGAGGCTTCTTCTCGGGCGCGTTGCGTTCCCCGCTGGAACGCGGAGAACAGGTCGCGTACCTCATCGGGAGAGCGATCGGCCTGCGGCTCCGGCTCAGGCGGTTGTTCTTCCTTGAGCTTCGGCGCGAGACGGGCCTGACGCACCCGCCTGGGCAGCCCGGCGTGGGTGCCCGAGGTCACGACCGCGAGCGCCTTCTTCCGCGTACGGCTCGGCAGGGCGGCCTTGCCGTCGCCGCCCGCCTCCAGTGTCGCCTGGTCGGTCACCATCGTCCGCGGCACCAGCACGATGGCCGTCGTGCCGCCGAAGGGCGAGCGTCGCAGGAGCACGTTGATGCCGTGCCGTTCGGCCAGCCTGGCGACCACGAACAGGCCGAGCCTGTCGCTGTCGGCCAGGTCGAACTCGGGCGGCGCGGCCAGCAGCGCGTTGAACTGGGCGTATTCGCCGGCCGACAGCCCGAGGCCTTTGTCCTCCACCTCGATGGCGTATCCGTTGCTCACCATGTCGCCGCGCACCTGGACCGTGGTGTCGGGCGGCGAGTAGATGGTGGCGTTCTCGACCAGTTCGGCCAGCAGGTGGGTGATGTCGGCCGCTGCGGCGCCGTCGACCGCGCTGACCGGCATCGACTCCACGGTGACCCTGGTGTAGTCCTCGACCTCGGCGACCGCGGCCCTGACGATGTCGATCACGGGCACCGGCTTGCGCCAGGCGCGTCCCGGCTCGGCGCCCGACAACACCATCAGGCTCTCCGCGTGCCGGCGCATGCGGGTGGTGAGGTGGTCGAGCCGGAAGAGCTCCTCCAGCCGGTCGGGGTCGTGCGTGCGGCGCTGCATGCCGTCGAGCAGCGCGAGCTGGCGGTGCAGCAGGCCCTGCTTGCGGCGGGCGAGGTTGAGAAAGACCTGGCCGACGCCGCGCCGCAGCGAGGCCTGGCCGACGGCCGCGTTGACGGCGGTGCGCTGCACGGAGCCGAAGGCCCTGGCCACGTCGGTGATCTCAGCGGAACCGCTCACCTTGATCGCCTTCGTCTCCTTCCGTACGTCGACGTCCTCGCCCCTGCGCAGCCGCGCCACGATCTCGGGCAGGCCTGTCTGCGACAGCTCGACCGCGGCGGAGCGCAGCCCGCCCAGCTCGCCGGCCAGACGGCGACCGAAGCGTACAGAGATGATGATCGACGCGAGCACCGCGATCAAACCGACGCCGCCCGCGACGGCGATCTTGACGATGGTGGAGGTGGCGGCCTCGGACGCGCGCGCGGTCACGATCGCGGACGACTCGGCGTTGATCTCGTCGAGCTGGGCGGTGAGCTGGTCGATGATCTCGTGCCAGCGGTCGTCCTTGGCGGGCAGTTCGCCCGACCCGGCGATGCGCGCCTCAAGGCTGGTGAAGGAGAGGAACGGGTCGGTGGCGAAGACCCGCTTGTACGGCTCGCGCAGCCGCACGTCGAGCCCGGCCATGCCGCGCGCGTGCAGGAACTTCCTGGAGGCGACGTACTCGGTGAAGGCGGCCGCCTCCGGCGCGCTGAGCCGCTTGGCGCCGAGCAGCCCGACGACGAGGGCGTGTTCCCTGGCGATGTACTCCCTGGCCATGCCCATGGCCTGCGTCGAGGAGGCCTGCTGGAAAATGGCCAGGTCGGAGACGGTGACCAGGTGGTCGTAGATCATGAAGAGCTGGTCGAGCACCTGGTTGTAGGCGTTGAGCGTGGTGAGGGGGTTGCCGCGGTTCCCGTCGACGGCGGTCCTGATCTGGGCGAGCCGGTCGAGGGCGACGTTGAGGTTGCCGATGGGGCGGCGCAGGTCGCTGTCGACGGCGTCGCCGGCTTCGTCGACGGCCCGGCGGAAGTCGTCGACGGCCTTGTCGGTGCGGGAGCGCTGGCCGCCGAGCACCTGAGCGTGCTCACCCGCGGTGAGTGGCTCCATCGAGCGCATACGTTCGGCCTGCAGCTGTAATCCCAGGTCGGTGGAGGTCACACCGATCGTCTGGTAGAGCGTGTCGGCCCGGAGTAGTGACTGGGTGTCGCCCATGGTGAGGTTGAGGACGAAACCCCACAGCGCGCTCAGAGACAGGAGGGGTAGCAGTAGCAATAAGAAGATCTTGAACCGAATTGACCGGTTTCGCGAGCCCATGTCCCAACCTCGAGTCGGGGGCATTTCCACACCTTGTGTAAATACACCTCCGGAAGATCGCACAGGAGACTAGCACCGTTTATGGTTCCCGCGCAGTGGGGGGAAGCCGTTCATTACCGGGATTATTGGGACGGGATCCTGACCTCTCGACGGGCCGCGGCGACGATTCTCTCCAGCCAGGCCAGCGCGACCAGCGAGATCACGATGAGTCCACCCCAGTTCACCAGGGTGTACACGTGCACCTGCCAGTCGGTCACGTTCGGCACCCTGCCGATCCGCAGCAGCTGGAACTGCCACGGCTGACCGGTCAGCACGAGGGTGACGGCGATCGCGATGGCGGTCATCGAATCCCACAGCGCGTGCAGCAGCGAGACCCCCAGGTACGTCAGCCACACGGGCGCCGTGAGCCGCCCGCCCGCGGCGAACAGCACGCCGCCGGCGATCGCCGTCCACAGGCCGTGCCCGACCGGCGTCAGGATACCGCGCAGCACCTTGGTCTCGACGAGCTGCACCAACGACAGGCCCCCGGAGGTGAACAGCGCGTTGAACGCGTACCCGGCGCTCTCGAACGCCGCGAACCCGAACCCCACCGTCGCCCCGAGGACGAGCCCGTCTTGTATTGAGGGCTGTGTTGACGGCGATCCTTCGGATCGCGGCTCGGTCGCTTCGGTCCGGGGTCTTCCCTCGTCGGTCGGTCGCTGCGCTCCCTCTCTTGTCGGTCCAGACCCCGGCGCTCCTTCGCGGGCTGATGGCGATCCCTGGAGGAGGGGACGGCTGATGAGGATCAGGGCGGCGAGTTTGACGCCCTCCTCGATCAGCCCGACCAGGACGTACATGAGGATCGACGGCCGGACGAGCCAGCTCTCCAGCAGTGAGGCGCCGAGCACGCCCAGCACGCCGCCCACCACGAAGGCGGTGAACAGCCGTTCGACGGTGACCCGGGGCGAGCGGCCCCGCCCGTACGCCCAGACCACGAACGTCACGGGCACGAGGAAGCTGCCGAACAGCACGACGGTCGGCACCAGGTTGGAGTTGCGCGTCCAGGCGGTGACGACGACGGTGGCCAGCCAGAGCGCGAACCCCGTCACGAAGACGCGCAGCCACGGCCTCATCGCGCGAGCTCCTCGACGGCGCGGAGCGCGGCGGTCGCGGCGGCGTCCGCGCGGCCGACGGGCGAGGAGTCGGAGCCCGCGATCGCGATCCTGCCGAACCTTCTTCGCGCGAGGTCCGACGGGAACGGCCCGTCGGGGTAGAAGGGGTGCCAGGGGCGGCAGTACTCGGGCGCGTTCGCGTGCCCCCACCGGTCGACGGTGATCGCCTCGATGTCCGCCGCGGGGTCGAAGCCGGCGGGGCCGAGCAGCCGGGCGAGCTGGTCGCGGATGGTGTGCTCCAGCCGCCCGTACGGCGTCCTGACCAGTTCCCGCCTGCCCGCCGCCGCGCCCGCGCCCGGCCCCAGCTCGGAGCGGCACGGCGTGGCCAGGAGGTGCACGGTGGCGGGCGGTTCGAACTCGCAGAAGCCCCAGTACGCGCCCGTCCACCGCACCCGCAGCACGCCGAGCCGCCGCCACGCCCGCGCGTCGCGCACCCGTACGGTGGCGTGCAGCAGCGGCACCCTGACGGCCGAGCGCAGCGCCCGCCGCTGGTCGTCGGGCAGTTCGGGCACCAGGTAGGGGATGACCGCGCTCCAGCAGGCCAGGATCACCGACCCGGCTTCGACGGTCATGACCTGGTGGCCGTCGAAATACCCCACGGTCGCCGCGCGTGCGCCGGCGCGCGCGAACACGACGGGGCTGGACAGGCGCAGTCGCGCCCGGTCGTCGGGCGGCGCGGTGACGCGGCCCGCGCCGGCGTTCGCCTGCCATTCCTGCCGCACGCTGGGCGAGTTGAGCCGGGAGGGTTTGTCCCGGTCGAGCCCGAGCCCGCCGAACCCCGGATAGCCGGAGGCCCAGGCGTCGATCGCGCCGAAGGCCCGGGTGTCGTAGGCCCATTCGCGGCACGGCATGGTCCTGCAGAACCGTTCGACGTCGGGGTGGACCCCGCACACCCGCAGCAGGAACTCGGAGTAGGTGAGCGCGGCGAGCCGTTCCTGCTTCTCCTCCGCCGACAGCCGGGGGAACCAGTCGGGCGGGTCCTCGTGGAGGATGCGCAGGTCGCGCCTGGCCCGTTCGGCGATCGGCGCCGCGTCGGCCCATCCGGGTGAGGAGAGCCTGACCAGGGTGTCCGTGCCGAAGGTCTCCGCGTCGCACATCACGCCGTCGGGCCGCTCCTCGCGGGCCCTGCGGCGCAGCGCGTCGCGCCGGGCCTGCCCGCCGGTCTCGTCGTGGTTGTCGAGGACGAGTACGGCGGCGCCGGGGTCGCGCCGCAGCCATTCGGCGGCCGCGCTCATGCCGCTGCGCCCGCCGCCGGCCACCACGAGGTCGTAGCGCTCGCCCGTCGGCTCCGGCGTGCCCGCATGAATCCAGAACCGCCCGTCCCGCAGCGCGTGCGGCACGCTGAGCGCCTCACTGGTGTCTCCCCGCACGGTGAAGCCGCCCGGCCGGTACGCCGCGTTCTGGAGCGTCTCAGCGTGCCCAGGGGCGCCAGGGGTCACACGTGCCGCCGCCGGGCTTCCCAGAGCGCTCACGGCTATGCCGTCGAAGAAGTCCCGGCGGGAAATGATCTGGTTCATCCCGAGGTCGCGTGGATTCAAGCCCATGGCGCGATCTTCAGCAGCCGGGCGAAAAGCGGCGTCATGCCGCGCAGTGGTTCGAGAAACATTTTGCGCGACCTATTACGGCGAATGCCTGATCGGGCCACCCGTCCGAAATGTCAGACCGGGGGGTCAAGTGACCGGCAAGGACCCCTTCGGCGCCTCCTGGCGGGCTCCGTCCGCCTGCGGCGGGCCACTGACCAGGACGATCGAGGGCCATGCCCGACTTCGCGCATATGCCGTAGAACAGGAAAATGCCGCGAAGCCACTGAATTCCGCGAATAGCGACGTTGCCAGGCTGTGTACTCCCCGAGTCCTCTAGCGTTTCCGACAATGCCGCGCGAGTGAATTGGAGCGTATATGCTTAAGACCATTTCTGGCATATGTCTGGGCATGCTGGCCCTTGCCGGATGTTCCTCCGGTGAGGAGCCGGCCGCGCCCGCAGCCTCGGCGTCCGCGTCATCGCCGTCCGCCGCCTCGGCCAAGCTCCGCGCCGCCCTGCTGCCGGTGCCCGACGGCATGCACGTCGCGTACGGCCCCGAGCTGGGCGCGTTCGGCAAGCTCAAGTCCACCCAGCAGGGCATCGCCGCGCTGCGCCAGGCCAAGCTGCAGCGGCCGGAGTGCGCGGGCGCGGCCCAGCTCGACATCGAGCAGCCCGACGTCGCAGGGGCGCCCGCCGCGGTGATCGCGTTCGCCGCCGAGCGCGGCTCGATCACGCAGGCGGTGGTGTCGTTGCCGTCCAAGTCCTTCCCCAAGCCGCTGCCGCGCCAGTGCGCGAGCTACACGGCCGACGTGGGAGGCACACAGGTGACGTACAAGACCAGGACGCTCAACATGCCGCGCAAGGGCGACGAGTCGCGGGCCTACCTCACCTCGGCCGCCGGCGGCGAGAAGAACGCGCAGATCGGCTCCGTCATGATCAGGCGGGGCACCGTGGTCATGAGCATGCTCGTGGTCGGCCAGAAGGTGAAGGCGCAGGGCCTGTACGAGCTGGCCCGCCTCGCGGACAAGAACCTCGAACAGGTCGTGTGACGGCTCAGATGAGCACGTGGTCGTCAGGGCGGCCGACGAAGGCGAACTGCGCGTTGCGGGTCAGCTTGATGTGGTCGGCCTGCCACGTGTGCATCGAGGCGTCGGCGCTGCGCCAGTAGACGAAGTTGAAGCGGTCCGCCGAGTAGATCTTGACGGAGTCCTCCTTCAGCCGCCGTACCAACTCGGTGTCCTCGCCGCGGGTGATGTCCGCGAAGCCGTACGAGCGGAACATGTCGGCCTTGCCGAGGAACGTGCCGCCCTGGACGAGGAACGAGTAGCGGTGCTCCAGGCCGGGCAGGCGCAGCATGGTCGTGTTCATGCCCTCGAAGTACGCGTAGTGCGCGCCCTTGCCGACCAGCTCGGCGTCGGAGTAGTCGAACGCCCTGACCAGGTCCGACAGATAGTGCTCGCCGTAGAGGTTGTCGTCGTCCATCTTGGCGATCAGGTCGCCCTCGGCGGCGGCGATGCCCAGGTTCATGCAGGCGCCGAGCGAGAGCGAGGCATCCGCGGGCAGGACGGCGACGTCGGTGATGCCCGCCATGCGGGCCTTGTCGGCGACCACGACCGGGTCGATGTCCAGGCCGTGCAGCACCATGACGAGCTGGAGCGGCCGGTGGATCTGGCGGGCCACCGACGAGATCGCGTGCTCGATCTGGGAGGCGCGGTTGGTGGGCAGCACGACCGAGATCGAGCGCGACCGGGGCTGCGCCTGCTGCCCGAGGACCTGGAGGACCTGGTCGACGCGGTGCGAGAAGAGATGTTTGTCGAAGACCTCGCGCATCGCCAGGTGGCCCGTCCTGGCCCGCAGCTCGGGGCTGTTGATCAGGTGCAGCACCTGGTTGTACGACTCGATCGGCTCGCGCGCGATGGGCACGAGGTCGCCGAAGGTCTCCTCGACCGCCCGTGACCATCCCGACACGACGGGGGTCGCGCAGGCCGACAGCTCGAAGACTCGGCGGGCGCACATGGTCGGCGAGTCGAGCACGGAGTTGACGTTGAGGAAGACCTTGTACATCCGGTACGCGGCCAGCATCCGGTCGTAGGGCAGCTCGCCCACGATGTGCGGCCGGTACTTCTCCGGCCAGGCGTACTTCTCGTCCACTTCGCCGTTTCGGGCGAAGATGTGCAGGCCGAGCTCCCTGATCGGGTCGAGAACGGTCTCCATCTGCTCGCGGCGCTCGGCGTGCTTGTCGCGGAAGTACATCCCGGCGAACACCACGTCGTGCAGGCGGCCCTGGCGCTGCTGGATGGGGTTGTGCACGCGGGGCTGGGCGGCGAACTGCAGCACGTCCACCCGGTCATGTCCGAGAACTTCGCGATATTTCGGCAACATGTCGCCGTCGCAGGTGAACACGTAGTCGAACAGTTTGGCCGTGTCGATGAAGAAGTCGAAGTTCGGCGGGTCCTCCTTGTTCCAGAAGACCGTGGGGATGCCCTCCCCCCTGCACCAGGCCACCAGGTCCCGCAGCGGCTCCTTGGGGGCGTTGGTGCCGGTCATCTGGTAGCGCCAGCGACCCTGGTTGCCGTGCCAGGCGGACTCGCAGAACAGCAGGTCGGGCCGCTTGTCCGCGAAGATCTCCGGCCAGTCCTTGAGCCCGAACTCGATCTGGTCCCACTCGTAGCGGAAGGCCATCCTGGAGAAGTCGTCGAGGATCACCGCGACCTTCAGACCGGGCCTGTTGACCGGGCCCGACGGCCACTTCACCGCCGGCACCTCGACGAGCGGCGGCCGGTTGTTCGCCGTCTCGATGGCCTCGGTGACGGGCGTGGGCGGCTTGGGGGCCTTCTGCCTCGACCGGACCGCTTCGACGATCTTTCCCGGGCTCTTCGAGCCCAGCGCCTCGCCCAGCTTGAACGTGCGCTTGGCCTGCGTGGCCTCCAGCTTCCAGTTCGCGTAGGCGGCCTTGGCCTCGGCGATCTCCAGCCGCCGCCGCAGCTCCCTCAGCTCCGCCTCGTACCGCTCGACGACCTTGCGGTCCTCGGGCAGCCAGTTGACGGGGCCGAGTCGCTGGTAGGTGGGTGGTTCTTCGGGTTCTGGGGCCATGGTGGGACGCCTAACGCTCAGCGGAGGTACATCATGCTACGGCGGAAATGGCCTCTATTCGGGGCGTTTGCCCTGACTGGCAGGGGCCAGGTTGTCCCCCTTGAGCCAGGCGGAGATCACCTTGGCGATCCGCGGTCCTGCCTGGCCGTCCCACAACACGGGCAGCTCGCCCGCCGGCGTCGAGGCGCCGTCGGCCAGGGACTTCTCCGCCGCCGCCGGCAGCAGCGCGGGCGTGACCAGGCGGTTCGTGCCGTGCGTGATCGTGATCGGCCGTTCGGTGTTGGGTCGTACGGTCAGGCACGGCACGCCCAGCACGGTTGTCTCCTCCTGCACGCCCCCGGAGTCGGTGACCACCAGCGCGGCCCCGCGTACGAGTGAGAGGAAGTCCACATAACCCAGCGGATCCACCACCCTGATCGAGCCGCCGTCGACCAGGCCCGCCTCGGCCAGCCTGGCCTTGCCCCTGGGGTGCACGGGCACCACCAGCGGGATCTGCCGCGACACGTCGAGGACCGCGTCGACCAGCTCCTTGGCGGCCTCGGCGGTGTCCACGTTCGCCGGCCTGTGCAGGGTGGCCACGGCGTAGCGGCCGGGCAGGCCGAGCTGCTCCACCACGGGCGCCGGGTCCAGCGAGGGCAGGGCGGCGTACAGGCTGTCGATCATCGGGTTGCCCACCAGGTGGACCTTGGAGGCGGGCACGCCCTCGGAGGCGAGGTAGGACAGCGCCTCGGGCGAGGTGGCGAACAACACGTCGGCCAGCGCGTCGGTGACGACCCGGTTGACCTCCTCGGGCATGCCGCGGTCGAACGAGCGCAGCCCCGCCTCCACGTGCGCGGTCCGTACGCCCAGCTTGGCGCAGACGAGGATCGCGGCCAGCGTCGAGTTGACGTCGCCGTACACCACGACCAGGTCGGGCTCCTGCTCCTGGACGACCTCCTCGAGGCCGACGAGCAGCGCCGCCGTCTGCTTGGCGTGCGAGCCGGAGCCCACGCCCAGGTTCGCCACCGGCTCGGGCAGGCCGAGGTCGGCGAAGAACACGTCCGACATCAGCGCGTCGTAGTGCTGACCGGTGTGGATGATGCCCTGCCGCACGCCGAGTTCACCGAGTGCCCGGACCACCGGGGCCGCTTTCACGAAATTGGGACGAGCACCCAAAACGTGCAGGACCAGGGGGTTCTCCCTCATTGACCTCGCCTTTCATAGCGGAAGGGAAAAAACGTTGCCTATGGTACGGTCCCACCGTGGCATCCGACGCCAGTCGTCAAGACTCCCCCCGCTCATCCGACAGGGTTTCAGCGAAGTCCGCCCGTGCCGGCGTCGGTGGACTTCTCAAGGGCTTCGTCCAGCACCCGATCATCGTTTCCCGGGTGGTCATGACGAAGGTCAGGTCCGACCCCGTTCGCGTGGCCCAGGCCGCCGCCGACACGCTGCCGCCCAGGATGCGGCCGATCGTGGGCAGCGTGGCCTGGCCGGCCGCGCGCAGGGCCCGGCGCATGGTGCGCAAGTTCGGCATGCGCGTGGTCAAGGGGCCGTGGAACGAAGCCAAGGCCCACTGGGACGCCGGCCGCGTCAGCGAGGCCGCGGCCGTGCTCGAGGCGCACACCAAATACCCCTTCGTCAAGCGCAGGGCCGCCTACTACCGCGGTGAGCTGGCCGCCATCAGCCCCGACCCGATCCCGCCGGGCCCCAAGGTGGCCCTCCTGACCCGGGTCCAGAACCGCGTGCTGCACGTCGTCACCAACGCGCTGCCGTACACGCAGGCCGGCTACACCGTGCGCACCCACCGCATCGTCACCTCGCAGAAGGCCGCGGGCATCGACCCGCACGTGGTCACGAGCTGGGGCTGGCCCATGTTGCAGGGTCACGCCGACGCGGCCCCGTACGAGGAGATCGACGGCATCCCCTACTACCGGCTGCTGCCGGACGGGCACGGGGAGATGCCGTTCGAGACCCAAGGCCGCATCACGCGGGGCGCCGACGGGGTCACCAAGCTGGTGACGGAGCTGCGGCCGCAGGTGGTGCACGCCGCCACCGACCACCGCAACGGCTCCATCGCCCACGCCGTGCGCGACAGGACGGGCACGCCGTTCGTCTACGAGGTGCGCGGCTTCCTGGAGGAGACGTGGGCCTCCCGCGACCCGGTCCGCGTCGGCAGCCAGCGGCACGTGCTCCAGCGCGAGCGCGAGGCGTTCCTGATGCGCGAGGCGGACGCCGTGGTGACGCTGGCCGAGACGATGGCCGCCGAGATCGTCGAGCGCGGCGTGCCCAGGGAGAAGATCCACCTGGCGCCCAACGCCGTGGACGACTCGCTGCTGTCGGCCCACTACGACGGCGCCTCCTTCAGGCGGGCGTACGGCATCGAGCCGGACGAGATCGTCGTCGGGTCGGTGTCGAGCATCGTCGCCTACGAGGGGTTCGCCACCCTGCTGCGGGCCGCCGCGCTGCTGCGCGACGACAGCACCCCGGTGCGGGTGCTGCTCGTCGGCGACGGCACCGAGCGTGACAACCTGCTCGAACTGGTCGACGAGCTGGGTCTGCGCGACGCCGTGCTGCCGGGGCGGGTCGGCCCCGACGAGGCGCTGCAGGCGCAGGACGCCATCGACATCTTCGTCTGCCCGCGTGAGGACCTGCGCGTGTGCCGACTTGTTACGCCATTGAAACCGGTCGAGGCGATGGCGCTCGGCAAGCCGGTCGTGCTCAGCGATCTGCCCGCGCTCTCCGAGCTCGTCGGCGGCGACGGCGCCGGAATGCTCGTGCCGCCGGGCGATCCCGCCGCGCTGGCCAAGGCGCTCGCCGGGCTCAGGGAAGATCCCGCCAAGCGCGCCGAGATGGGTGAGGCGGGACGGGCGGAAGTGGCCGCGAAGCGCACGTGGAGCCGCGTTGCCGAGACTTATCAAGCTCTATACCGGTCACTTGCCGAATGATGACCTTCGCGTTGGCTGTCTCTTACGACGGGTTCGGTCGCATTAGGCGTGAGCTAGGTGGAGTTGAGATAACCTTTGCGACCATGAAGTGTTGTATCCGGCTCCCTAAGGCACGGCTGTGACAGAAATCGACTTGGCTGTCATCGGTCTGGGCTACGTCGGCATGCCGCTCGCCAAAGAGGCGGCGGGCGCCGGGTTGCGGGTCGTCGGCGTGGACGTCGACCCCCGCAAGGTCGACGCGCTCAACGCCGGGCAGTCCTACATCGATGACTTGACCGACGCGGACCTCGAGCACATGCTGGCCAACGGGTTCAGCGCCACGCTCGACGAGACCGTGCTGGCCAGGAGCAACACGATCGTCATCTGCGTGCCCACCCCGCTCGACGAGGACCACCGCCCCGACCTTTCGGCCGTGGAGGGCGCCACCAAGACCGTGGCCCGCAACCTCGGCAAGGGCACGCTCGTCGTGCTGGAGTCCACGACCTGGCCGGGCACCACCGACGAGGTGGCCAGGCCGCTGCTGGAGAGCTCGGGGCTCGTCGCCGGCGAGGACTTCCATCTGGCGTTCTCGCCCGAGCGCATCGACCCGGGCAATCCCAAGTTCGGGCTGCACAACACCCCCAAGGTCGTCGGCGGCTACACGCCGACCTGCCGCGACCGCGCGACGGCCTTCTACGGTCGCTTCATCGAGCAGGTGGTGCCGGTCAGCGGCACCCGCGAGGCCGAGATGGCCAAGCTGCTCGAGAACACCTACCGGCACGTCAACATCGCCCTCGTCAACGAGATGGCGATCTTCTGCGACGAGCTCGGCATCGACCTGTGGGAGTCGATAGAGGCGGCCGCCACCAAGCCGTTCGGCTTCCAGAAGTTCCTGCCGGGTCCGGGCGTCGGCGGGCACTGCATCCCCGTCGACCCGTCCTACCTGTCCTACACCGTGCGCAAGCTCGGCTACCCGTTCCGGTTCGTGGAGCTGGCGCAGGAGATCAACGAACGGATGCCGTCGTACGTGGTGGCGCGCGTCCAGCGGTTGCTGAACAGCAACAAAAAGCCCGTCAACGGCGCCAAGGTGGTTATGCTCGGCGTCACTTACAAACCGGATATCGCCGACGAGCGTGAGACCCCGGCGCTCCCAGTGGCGCGAGCGCTGCTGGAGCTGGGGGCCGAGCTCTCGTTCGCGGATCCGTACGTCAAGGAGTGGTCGGTCGACGGCACCGCGGTGCCGCGTGAGGAGGATCTGGCCGAGGCCGTGACCAACGCGGACGTGACGCTGCTGCTGCAGCAGCACGCCGCGTTCGACCTCGACATGGTCGAGGCGAAGGCCAAGCTCGTGCTCGACACCCGAGGCGTTCTCGCCGAGGGTGAACGCGTCGAGCGGCTGTAGCGACGGAGGGCTGCGCGCAGTGCACGTGCTCGTCATGACGGTGGTGCATAACCCCGAGGACGCCAGGATTCTGCATCGGCAGATCCGCGCTCTCGTGGATGCCGGTCATGAGGTCACGTACGCGGCGTCGTTCACCGCTTTCGGCGTCGTCCCTCGTCCTTGGGTCACGGGCGTCGATCTGCCCAGGGCCTCGCAGCGCAAACGCCTTTCCGCGGTGTGGGCCGCGCGGCGGCTGTTCAAGCGCATGCGCGACAAGGTCGACCTGGTCCTGGTCCACGATCCCGAGCTGCTGTTCGCCGTGTGGGGCATGCGCAACCGGCCGCCCGTGGTGTGGGACGTGCACGAGGACACCCCGGCCACGCTCTCCCTGAAGCCGTGGCTGCCCTCGCCCCTGCGGCCCCCCGTCCGTTTCATGGCCCGCATGCTGGAAGGCACCGCCGAACGGCACATGCACCTGATGCTGGCCGAGACGGCGTACGCGGGCCGGTTCAAGCACGCCCACCCCATCGTCCCCAACGAGACGTGGGTGCCCGACTCCGTGACCCCTCCCGGCGACGACCGGGTGGTCTATCTCGGCTGGCTGTCGCGGGCCAGGGGCGTGATCGAGGCCGTCGAGGTGGCCAAGCTGTTGCAGCCGTACCGCGTGGCCGTGGAGCTGATCGGGTACGCCGACCCGCAGAGCCGTCCGATGCTCAACCAGGCCGTCACCGAGGGCCTGCTGGAGTGGCGCGACTTCATGCCCAACGACGAGGCGCTCAAGCGGCTCGACGGGGCGCTCGCGGGGCTTTCCTTACTCCACGACGAGCCCAACTACCGGCATTCCATGCCGACCAAGATCGTTGAGTACATGGCCCACGGCATTCCCGTCATCACCACCCCCTCCCCGCGCGCTGTCGAGCTGGTCGAACGCTACGACAGCGGCGTCGTGGTGCCGTGGGAGGACCCCAAGGCGGTCGCGCAGGCCGTCCTGACCCTCCGCGACGACGTGCGGGAACGACGGGCGCAGGGGGCGCGCGGCTACGCCGCGGCCCGAGCCAACCACCACTGGCCCAACTCAGCCAAGCGGTTCGTCACCCAGCTGGAGTCGTGGGCGGGCGTCACCCGATAACGGTTCTCTTCCAAGGGCGGTAGGTTCCTGAACGTGCGCTGGATCTTTCTCGCTGTGGGCGCGGCCATTGCGGCCGTGGTCGCGGCGGCGATCATCGTGCTTCCCTCCTCGTCGGAGAAACCGGTCGCCACGCCGGCGACGCCCAAGCCGTCCAGCACCGAGCCGACGCCCAAGGTGAGCGCGGTCACCGACCGGTGTGGAACGTTCGAGACCAAGGAGCAGGCCCCCTACGCCGTCACCGGCTACTGGATCACGCCCAAATCCAACCCGTGCACCTGGCGCAAGCAGCTGCAGGAGATCCACAGCGTCGGCGGCGACACGATCATCAGGATCGGCTACGGCCTGCAGTATCGCCCCGTCACCGGCTCCGGCGAGATCAAGACCAAGGACGGCGAGCTCGACCCGCTCTACGAGGCGTGCGAAGAGGACGGCCTGACCTGTCACGACGCCGCCGAACGGGACCTCAAGAGGGCCAACCCCGGCAACCGGATCGGCCGCACGTACGTCTACCGCACCGACGAGTCGTTCGGTGAGAGCCTGTACCGCTGCCCCGAGATGGAACACGCCATTCAGACGCCCAAGCGCACCTATTTCCGGCTCATCACCCAGCCGGACGGCTCCGACGACTCCACGTGCGACTTCAGCGGCAAGGCCACCTCCTACGACATGATCCTGGTCGCCGGCAAGCCCACGGACAGCCTGAAGGAGCTGCTCGACCTGGCCGACCAGTTCGGCATGAGGGTCTTCCCCGCGCTGCCGCTCGCCCCCCGCGACCCCAAGACGCCGATCAGGGCCAACAAGAAGCACATCGGCACGCTCACCACGCTGACGCGGCGCATCCTTCAGGACTACGGCGTGCGCTTCGCCGAGCGCGAGTCGCTGGGCGGCGTCTACCAACCGTTCGAGGTGCAGATGTCCGACACCCTCGACGGCAACCCGACGCTGGAGGTCTACGCCGACCAGCACCGGATCGTGGCGCAGGAGTTACCGGGCAAGCCCATCCTGATCAGCCCCTACCTGGACGCGCGCAAGCGGGTGGCGTTCGGCCAGACGCCGAAGCAGGTGGCCGAGGGGTTCCGGGCGCTGGTGAAGACGGGCGTCGGCATCATCGCGCCGCAGGACAGCCGGGGCACCGGCAAGGTGGGCCTGTTCTGGCCCGACGAGCGCGAGAACGAGGTCGACGAACGGCTGCGCCCGGTGGTGGGCGAGTCGACGTACGACACCGCGTACCACGGCTCCACGCGCGACTACTACCGCGAGATGTCGATCGCCCGTGAAGAGATGCTCATGGCCGGCCACGAGGTGCAGCTGTGGGCGAACGTGGAGGCGTTCGAGCCGTCAGGCGACCAGCCGTGCGCCCCGCAGGGCACGCGCGGCAAGACCGACAAGAAACGCATCGACCAGGCCGTGACCATGGCGGGACGCTACGTGCAGAAGATCGTCTCCTACATGTGGAGCGACTTCATGACGTGCGGCAGCCCTTCGCTGGAGAAGGAGATCATCGCCGACTGGCGGCGGCCGATCGCGGTCGACGCGATCAGGCGCGGGCGTGACAACCAGGACGGCGTGGAGGTGCGCGGCTACAACTTCCAGGGCGCCACGGTCACCGTCCAGTGGTCCGGCGGGACCCAGGAGCTGGCGGTGTCCTCGGTCGGGTGGCTCGACGAGGACCCGCTGGAGGAGCTGCCCGAGGGCATGGCCACCGCGTGGGTGCCGTTCAACTGGTCGCAGGTGCCGGCCGGCGAGTGGGTCAGGATCGGGGTGAAGGTGCCGTCGGGACTGTCGACGACGGAGCCGCTGCACGTGCGGATCGACACCTGACAGGGGGCCGCGGCGGCGTTCGCTCCCCGTCCGCGGCTGCGTGTAACGTGCCTGCCATGGTCCCGAGCATCCCGGTCAGCGTCGACCTGGTCGTGCTCACCGTCCGCAACCAGGCGCTGAGCGCGCTCGTGTGGCGCCGCGACAACCCGCCGTTCCTGCGCCGCTGGTCGCTGCCCGGCGGCTTCATCCAGCTCGACGAGGACCTGCCGGCCGCCGCCCACCGCATCCTGTCCGAGCGGGCCGGCCTCCCCGGGGCCCCGGTGCATTTGGAGCAGCTCCAGACCTACGGCTACCCCGACCGCGATCCCCGCCAGCGCGTCCTGAGCGTCGCCTACCTCGGCCTCGCCCCCGACCTGCCCGCCTCGGAGAAGGCCCACATGAGCTGGCGGCCGGTCGACTCGCTCGCCGTCATGGCCTTCGACCACCGCCGCATCATGAAGGACGGCGTCGAGCGGGCCCGCTCCAAACTGGAATACACCCCGCTGGGCGCGGCCTTCTGCCCGCCCGAGTTCACGGTGGCCGACCTGCGCCGCGTCTACGAGATCGTCTGGGGCAGGACGCTCGACCCGCGCAACTTCCACCGCAAGGTCACCAAGGCCGAGGGCTTCCTGGTGGAGACTGGCGCGACCACGACCCGCGACGGGGGCCGCCCGGCCAAGCTCTACCGCCGGGGCCCCGCCGAGCTGCTCCACCCGCCGATGTTGCGCACGCTGAAGGACTGACGCGGGGCGTACGGCACCGGGTGGTGCTTCGCCGCGCCGGGCCTTCTACAGTGGGGGCCATGCCTCGTTTCCGCCAGATTCTCGACACCATGGCCCCGTACAAACCGGGCAAGGCCGTAGCGGCTCCTGACGGCAGGTCGTACAAACTGTCGTCCAACGAGACTCCGTACGATCCGCTGCCGTCCGTGGTCGAGGCCATCGCCGAGGGGGCGCGGCGGATCCACCGTTATCCCGATCCCGGGGCGACGAGGCTGACCGAGGCCATCGCCGCGCGTTACTCCGTGCCGCCCGAGCACGTCGCGCTCGGGGCCGGGTCGGTCACGGTGGCGCAGCAGTTGTTCGAGACGGTGGGCGAGCCGGGGGTGGAGGTCGTCTACGCGTGGCGCTCCTTCGAGGCCTACCCGCTGCTCGCCGACCTGGCCGGCGTCACCTCGGTCATGGTGCCTCTGGCCGGCGAGGACCACGACCTCGACGCCATGGCGGAGGCGGTCAACGACCGCACGCGCCTGGTGTTCGTGTGCAACCCCAACAACCCGACGGGCACGGCCGTGCGCCGCGGCCCGCTGGAGGCGTTCCTCGACCGGGTGCCCGAGCACGTGCTGGTCGTGCTCGACGAGGCCTACATCGAATACGTGCGCGACGACGACTTCCCCGACGGCCTCACCCTCTACCGCGACCGGCCCAACGTCTGCGTCCTGCGCACCTTCTCCAAGGCGTACGGGCTGGCCGGCCTGCGGGTCGGCTACATGATCGCGCAGGAGCCCGTGGTGTCGGCCGTGCGCAAGACGATCATCCCGTTCGCGGTCAACCACCTCGCGCAGGTCGCGGCCATCGCCTCGCTGGAGGCCGAGGACGAGCTGCTCGACCGGGTCGAGCGGGTGGTCAAGGAGCGCACCCGGGTCAGGGAGTCGCTGCTGGGGCAGGGCTGGACGGTGCCGCCCACCGAGGCCAACTTCGTCTGGCTCCGGCTCGGTGGGCGCACCCTCGACTTCGCCGCCGCGTGCGCGGCGGAGGGCGTGGCGGTCCGGCCCTTCGCCGAGGAGGGCGTACGCGTCTCGATCGGCTCACCCGAGGCCAATGACGCGTTCCTGGCGGCCGCCGCCTCCTTCGCGGCGAAGTAGGCCCGTCACTTTCGCCGGCGGGCCTGCCAGTTGAGGTAGGCCACGCCGGCGAGGTGGGAGCCCTGGCCGGGTTCCAGCGCGCGGGCCTCGTAGATCGACTTGGCATGCTCGAAGACCTTCTGGTCCCACTGCGCGACGGCCATCCACCGCGGCGCCTGGAGATACTGGCCCGAGGAGGCCAGGCCGCCGGTGCCGTCGACGCGCAGGAACGTGGTCGGCACGCCTTCGGGGTCGGTGGTGGCCATGTTCCTGCTGTAGGACCTGGCGAACCTGGCCATGTCGGCGCCGTTGAAACCGAGCTTGTGGCGGAAGGCGAGGGCGGCGAACTCCGCGTCGATCGCGCCGTGGCTCAGGTCCTCGATCTGCTGGGCGCCGTTGCCCGACGGGGTGAACTCGGAGAGGTCGTCGTCGCGCGAGAACCCCCGGTAGGTCGCGCCGAACGAGGGCCAGTACGGCCAGTGGTAGGCGTCCTTGTCGTTGGTCCTGAGCTCGCGGGCGAAGGTACGGGCCATGCGTTTCGCGCGGTCGGCGTAGGCGGGGTCGCCGGTGGCGGCGGCGATCTCGGCGTAGGTGAGCCCGAGCGCGAGGAACTGGTTGGTCGGCATCTCGGTGCCGTCGTAGGCGAGCGGGGTGCCCTTGACCCAGGAGAGGTGCCCGCCGTCGTCGCTCTGTCGCCATTCGCGGTCGTGCACGGCGGCCGCGGCCTTGGCGGCTTCGAGGTATTCGTGAGCCTTGGCCCGGTAGCGCGCGTCGGCGCGGAGCTTCGGCGTGCCCAGCACGATCCGGGCGAACGACGCGATCGGGTAGGTGATCATGCCGGTGTGCACGGCGAAGATCACGGGCTGGGAGACGAGCGGGGTCGCGCCCTGGGCGGGAAGGGTGATCTCCCCGCCCTCGCGCAGGTCGCGCGCGGTGACCTGGGTGGGCGTCGGGTAGGCGTCCAGGATCCTGCGTACGGCGTGGTCGGGGGAGTCCGGGTCCATGGACAGGTCGGTGAACGTGGCGACCGCGTCGTTCCGGCTGTTCTTCACCTCTAAGGTGAAGCGGTCCTCGGCAGCGCCCGCGCGTACGGTGGCCGTGGTCAGGTCGGCGTACGACAGCGAGCTGCGCACCTCCAGCACGGGCCGGCCGGACGAGTCCTTCAGCGCGGCGACGCCGACGGTGTAGGGGTGCGTCGCCCGCCACGCCGGCAGCGACTCGCCGCGGTAGTCGGCCACGCCGCGCTCGGAGTCGCGGTTGCCCAGCACGAGGTCGATGTTGTTGACGAGCCGGTCCAGGTAGTGGGTGTCGCGGTAGGCCTCGTACATGCGGATGAAGCCTGCCAGCACGTACGACTGACCCCAGGCCAGGCCGCCGTGCTCGTTGTTGTCGGTCGGCTGCCCCACGCCGCCGCTCTCGTGGAAGATCCGGTCGAACAGGTCGAACGTCTCCCGTGAGGTGTAGTCGTGGCCCGCCGAGGCGCGAGCCGTGCCCGTGTGCAGGGTGCCCAGCGCGCCCACCGCGAGCGCGCCCAGACCGAACTGCCTGCGTGTCAACATCGTTGTGTCACCTCCGGCGGCGTCAGCCCTTGACCGCGCCGCGCATGCCTTCGAGTACGTGCCGTTGCATGATCATGAAAACGATGACGACCGGAATGATCGAGACGATCGTCCCGGCGGCCAGACTGCGGACATCCGTGCCGGTGATCCCGGCGAGGTAGGCGATCCCGAGCGCGACCGGGTATTTCGCGGAGTCCTTCAGCACCACGAGCGGCCAGATGAAGCTGTTCCAGACCGAGATGAAGCCGAAGATGCCGAGGATCGCCAGGGTGGGCCGGGCGGCGGGGAGCATGACGTGCCAGAAGATCCGCAGCTCGTGGCAGCCGTCGGTGCGAGCGGCGTCCACGACCTCGCGGGGGACGCCCGCGAACGTCTGCCGGAGCAGGAAGACCCCGAAGGCGGAGAGCACCCCGGGCAGGATCACCCCGGCGAACGTGTCGGCCATCCCGAGCTCGGAGACCACGAGGAACCTGGGGATGAGCATGACCTCGCTCGGCAGGAACATCGTGGACAGGATGGCGAAGAAGATGAGGTTCTTGCCCCTGAAGTTCATCAGGGCGAGCGGGTAGGCGCACAACGCGGAGACGACGATGTAGAGCGGCACCGTCACACCGACGTAGATCACCGAGTTGAGCAGGTAGGTGGGGAAGGGGATGGCGGTCCAGGCCTCGATCACCCAGTCGAGCAC
>NZ_JAAAHR010000157.1:0-23320 GCF_009908215.1 Nonomuraea sp. K271
CACCGGCGCCAGCCCCCGCCTCGCGCCCGCCCGCGCGGTCCCGGGGCGATCGGCGAACCCCGGAGCCTGGCCGACGGCGGCAGGGACTCGCCCTCCTGCGCCGGAGCGCGGCCCGCGCCACGCCCGTTGCCCCGGCCGGCTTCCGCGGCGCCGCGGATGCGCGGGTTCCAGGGCTCCTCGTCCTCCAGGTCAGGACCGAGGTCCAGCGGATGGGACCGTTCCCGCCGCCTCCGCGGCGACGCGGGTTCAGGCCCCGGAAGACCTCCCCAGCCCGTTTCATGGACGGGTCCTGGAGGGGGCTCAGGAGGCCGCTCGGTCCTGGCGGTGGTGTCCCGGACGCTCTCGAAGGGGTTTCTGCCCCGCCGGGGCCTCGCGCCGCGGTGAGCGCCCCACACGGCCCCTCCGCCCTCTGCGGAGGCGCCGTCGGGAGGGGTGTCGGACTCAGTAGACGTACGGTCCTCAGGAGGAGTACGGCGATGCCGGGCCCCCATCCGCGGTGGCCAGACACGGTGATCACCCTCCATGACACCTCCTTGTCCCGCTGTCCTATCACTCCTGGCGACGGCGATCAGGCGATCCGTTGCCGTTGTGACAGGTGGGGCGGAATTCAGCGGGTGCGACCGGCGAGCACGGTGCCGCTCAGGGCGATCGAGGCCATGAGGATCGAGATGACGACGAACCCGGTGGCGATCTCGGCGGAGGAGTGCCCGATCAGGTTGACCAGCGCGCCGCCGACGCCGATGGCCAGCGCCGAGCCCAGCATGTCCGTCACCGACAGCGCCGCGGAGTTGGCCCCCTGTTCGTTGACGGGCGACTGCTTCAGCGCCGTGATGCTGACCGTGGTCATGCCGTACCCCATCCCGAAGCCGGCCAGGATCCACGCGGGCACGGCGATCCACCCGCTTATCCCGGGCAGGACGGCCGGCAGGCAGAGCAGGATGGCGACGGCGATGCAGCTCGTGCCGAGCCGGATCCGCAGGTGCGCCGCCCCTTCCTTCCTGCTCTGCAGGTAGGAGCCGGCGGACCAGCCGAGCGCCCCGGTCGTCAGCGCGACGCCCGCGCTCGACAGGTCGAAGCCCTTCACTTCCTGCAGCGCCAGCGGGATGAAGGAGTTGACGCCGAAGAAGGAGGCCGAGAAGAAGCCCCGCATCATCACGGTCGTGGGCAGCCCGCGCCCGAACCGCAGCGCCCGGGGAGGCAACAGTCGGAACAGCCCGTACATCAGCGAGGCGAGCCCGGCCGCCGTCTCCACCGCTCCTGAGACGGGATGCAGGTGCAGCCGATCGACGCCGTGCAGCAGCACTCCGGCGCCGGCGGCCGCGGCGGTGGCGGCCAGCGTCATGGCCACCGGCCGCGACCTCGGCCCGCCGGACGGCGCCTCGTCCGGCGATGACGGCCTGCGCAGCGACGGGAGCAGCATCAGCAGTGCGGGCACCACGAGCGGGATGATGCCGTAGAAGACGTAGCGCCAGCCCCAGTTCTGGGCCACGAACCCGGCCACGGCCGGGCCGACCATGGCGGGCACCACCCAGGCCGCGGAGATGGCCGCGAACGCCTTGGGCCGCGACTCCACGGGGTAGACCCGCGCGATCATCACGTACAGCGCCACGATGGTGGAGCCCGCCCCCAGCCCCTGTACGGCCCGCGCCACGAGGAACATCACCGCCGTCGACGCCGCCCCGGCCAGCGCCATCCCGACGACGAACAACACCATTCCCGTCACGAACGGGAAGGGGTAGCCGTGCCGGTCCGACCAGAGGCCCGACACCACGTTGGCGAACAGGCTGGCGATCAGGAAGGCCGAGAAGCTGATCCCGTAGAGGTCGAGCGCGTCCAGCTCGTCGGCGATGGCCGGCATGGCGACGCCGACCGACATGCCCTCGAAAGCCACCAGCGTGACCACGAGCAGGATGCCGAGGGTCGCGGTGCGGTAGCGCGCGCCGAAGATCCGCGGCGGCTGGTGGGGAGTGTCGAGTGTCTTCGGAGCTGTCACTCGCACATCGTATTCAGCCTCGCATCGCGCCCGGCGCGGCCTGCCGGTACGCCGCCCACATCTCGTGCATCCGCCTGGCCTGCCCCTGGGTGAACTCCGACATGCACCGGTCGTGTGCGTAGTCCATGAAGTTGTGCACGGGGTCGAGCCCCGCCTTCGCGCAGGTGTCGGAGCGCTCAGGGCACCCTTTGGTCGGCCTGGCCTGGGCGGGTGTGTCGTCGATGCCGTCGCCCGGCTCCTTGCAGCCGTTCTCGAACGTGTGGAACAGCCCGAGCCAGTGGCCGATCTCGTGCACGCCGGTGAAGCCGCGGTTGTAGTTGGTCATCGCACCCCCGGGCAGGCCGCGCCAGTCGATGACGACGCCGTCGAGCGCGGGATCGTCGGTGTACCAGTAGGGGTAGCTGGCGAAGCCCAGCATCTGCTCGCTGAGCTGGGCGATGTAGAGGTTGAGCGTGCCGGGGCCGCCCTGGTGCAGCGCGCTCTTCATGGCCCGCTCGTGGTCGACCGGATCGCCGAACCAGGCGGCGTTCCGCCTGACCTTGATGCCGTCGAGGCGGAACCGCACGCCGGTGTCGACGCCGCCGAAGCGGCCGGCGTACGCGGAGTTGAGCACAGTGATCTGCGCTTCGACCGCCTGGTCGGATACCTGGCGGTCAGGCCGCGTGATGACGTGCACCACGGTGGGCACGGTGATCTGGGTCGACGGCGTGACGCCGGCCAGGCGCCGGGCCAGCTCGGACTGGACCTTGGCCACGTCTCCCGGCTGGGGCGAGCGCGGCCCTGGCCCCTCCGGCGCGCGATGGCCGCACGCGGCCGCGTGGGCGGCACCGGCCCGCAGCGGCGGGGCGAACCAGATCGCCAGCAGGCATGCCAACGAGACGGCGGTCGCACGCCGAGCCATACGATCCTCCCACTACGGATGTACCGACATGGCTACAGACCGTAGCTGTTCAGTGGAGGATCACCGCTCAGCAACACTCACTGCTTGTCGTCACCCTCGCCACCACCGGAGGGAAGGCCTTCGTAGATCTCTTTGCACTCCGGGCAGACCGGGTATTTCTTGGGGTCACGGCTGGGCACCCAGATCTTGCCGCACAGGGCGCGGATGGGCGTGCCCGTCACCATGCTCTCGGTGATCTTGTGTTTGTCCGCGTAGTGGGCGAAGCGCTCGTGATCGCCGTCGCCGTGCGAGGTCCGCGGCGTGGTCTCCTGCTCTGGGAGGATCTTCGTGCTGCTCACCCCACCGAGTTTATGCCCGCTCGCGACCGCGTCCTGCACCGAACGCCGTGGCCCCCGCCGCGAGGGCGAGGGCCGCAGCGGGCCGCTCAGGGGGTCAGCCCACGTGCACCTGTACGCCCTCGGCCTTGCGCCCCGCCTTGACGAACAGCGTCAGCAGGGCGGTCAGCACGGCAATGCCGGTGCTCACCAGAAAGGCGAGGTGCATGCCGTCCATGAACGAGTGGTGCACGGCGTCGACGATCGGCTGCGGCAGCCCGGGAGGAGCCGCGCCGAAGGCGGCCGCCTTCTCCAGCCCGGCCAGCTGGGCGGGCGGGATGGCCTGCGCCGCGGGGCCGAGGTGGCCGGGCAGCGTGCCGGAGATCTCGGCGGCCATCACGGCGCCCAGGATCGCGGTGCCCAGCGCGCCGCCGACCTGCATGGCCGACTGCTGGACGCCGCCCGCGACACCGCTCAGCTCAAGTGGCGCGTTGCCCACGATGATCTCCGTGGCGCCCACGAAGACCGGCGACATGCCGAAGGCCAGCAGCACGAACGGGATGGCGCTGGCGAGGAACGACGCGTCGATGCTGAGCTGGGACATGAGGAACATGGCGAACGCGGTGATGAGCAGACCGGCCGCCATCGTGATCTTCGGCCCGAGCCTGCCGATCGCCAGGCCCGCCAGCGGCGAGGCGACGATCATGCCGGCGCTCATCGGCAACATGCGCAGACCGGCCTCCAGCGGGCTCAGGCCGTGCACGCCCTGGAAGAAGAAGCCCAGGAAGAACATCGCCCCGAACATCGCGAACGCCACCATCATCATCAGCACGGTGCCGATGGAGATCGAGACGTTCCTGAACAGCGACAGCGGGACCAGCGGCTGCCTGCCGAGTTTCTGCGCCCGGTGCTGCCAGAAGATGAACGCGCCGATCAGCACCGCGAACGCGCCCAGGAAGCTCAGCGTCGCGCTGTCGCCCCATCCCCAGTCGGGGGCCTTGATGATCGTCCACACCAGCGAGAACATCGCGCCCGACAGCAGCAGCACGCCGAGCCAGTCGATCCGCGCCATGGTCTGGGCGCGGTTGTCCTGGATCAGGAAGATGCCCATGACGAGGGCGATGATCCCGACCGGCGCGTTGATGAAGAAGACCGACTCCCAGTTCACGTTCTCGACCAGCACACCGCCCACGATCGGTCCGGCGGCGCTGGACAGGCCGATGATGCCGCCCCAGGCTCCCATCGCCTGGTTCAGCCTCGGCCCTGGGAACGCTCCACGCAGCAGCGCCAGCGCCGCGGGCTGGAGCAGCGCGCCGAACAGGCCCTGCAGCACCCGCAGCCCGATGAGCGCGCCGACGGGCGAGAGGCCGGGGATGACGCCGGCCAGTTCGGCGCTGAGGCCGATGCCCACGGACGTGATCGCGAAGCCGGCCACCCCGATGAGAAAGACGCGCTTGTGCCCGAACAGGTCGCCGAGCTTGCCCGCCGTGATCAGGAACACCGCCAGCGCCAGCAGGTAGCCGCTGGTCACCCACTGCAGGTCCGACAGCGAGGCCTTCAGGTCGGCCTGGATGACCGGGTTGGCGATGCCCACCACGGTGCCGTCGAGCATCACCATGATGACGCCCAGGCTGACCGCCAGCAGCACCAGCCACGGATTGCGGCCGGCCGCCGTCCGGTCCGGACCGGGCGGCGACGGCACGCCGACCGCCTTCGCGTGAGCCATGAGTCCCCCTGAATGACATAAGCCCCGCGTAGGGGCATAGGTATCGCAAGCCTCAGTAATCTATGACAGCCGATGACTTGTGACAACCGACTTTCACTTGGCGGACTATGACTTATGGCACACTATGACAGAAAAGTTTCGAGGGAGTGAGCACTGTGGGTCTGCGTGAACGCAAGAAGGAGAAGACGCGCCTGGCGATCCTCGACGCGGCACTCGACCTGTTCCTCGAACAAGGATACGAGTCGACCACCGTCGAGCAGATCGCGGGGGCCGTCGACATCTCCCCCCGCACCTTCTTCCGCTACTTCACCAGCAAGGACCATCTGGTGCTGTGGTTCCACGACCACGGCGAGGGGCTCATGATGGAGACCATGCGCTCCCGCCCGCAGGACGAGCCGCCGTTCACGGCACTCATGCACGCGGTACGCGCGGTGCTGAGCGACATGGAAGGCTCAACGGAGGACGAGCACCGCAGGTTCCTCAAACTCCGCCGTGTCCTTGACGAGAACCCGCAGCTGATCGGCCAGTCGGTGGCCAGGGGCGCCGGCACCGAGCGCCGCCTCGCGGAGCTGGTCGCCGCCCGCAGGGGAGCCGACGCCGACTCGGACCAGCTCTCCCACCTGATCGTCGCCTTCGCCATGTCGGCGATGCGCGTCGGCTTCGAGTGCCCGCGCCGCGACGGCGGGATGCCGGAGATCACCGGCCGCATGGCCGAGACGATCGCGCTGGCCGAGCGCTCGCTGCGGCCGGGATGGGACCTCTGAGCGGCGGGGCTCAGTTCATCGTCGGATCGTCCGGGCACGTCGCCACGAAGGCCAGCTCGCCGTGCTGGCGCCGCAGCACGTGCCGCCAGAGCGAGCCCGGATCGGCGTGGAAGGTGTCGCCGACCTCGGAGTCGACGACGTACCATGCACCCTCGGCGATCTCGCTCTCCAGCTGACCCGACGTCCAGCCCGCGTACCCCGCGAAGATGCGCATCTGCGCGATCTCCCCCTGCAGGATCTCGGGCGGCGCGTCCAGGTCTACCGTGCCGAGCCGCGAGACGGCCGGCGTGCCGGCGTGGAGCCTGCGCCAGCCCAGCGGCTCCTCCCCGCTCGGGACGGCCGCCAGCGCGAGCGCGCTGTCGGTCTGCACGGGCCCGCCCTCGAACAACACCGGAGGCCCCGTCACCAGCGGATCCCACACGGGCAGCACCTGCGTCACCGAGATGTCGCTCGGCCTGTTGAGCACCACGCCCAGAGTGCCGCCGTCGTGGTCGTGTTCCAGGATCAGCACGACGCTACGCCGGAAGTTGGGGTCGTCGAGAAGCGGCGTCGCCACCAACAACCCGCCGACGTAGATCGCCTCCGCCATACATCCATCATGGCGTGTATCCGGGGGCGTGCGCTCCCTCAGTGAGCCGATGTTACTTTTAGTGCTTACTTGGGCACATTCAGTAGCAAAGATCACACCCCGGGGGGAGCGCATGCGTATCGGTACTCGTGTCGTCCTGGCCACGCTGCCCATGACCGTGGCGCTGCTCCTCCCCGCCACCGCCTGGGCGTGGCCGCGACTGGATCCGGGCGACCCGTTCACGATGACGGTCGACGACGTGGCCTGCCGCTCCGGCCGGGCCACCGTCACGCTCCGCAACGTGACGCGCCAGCTGGCACGGTACGACCTGCGGGCCGACGGCAGAACCGTGGCCAGCGGCTCGATCCCGGCACGCAAGACGATCGTCAAGCAGGTGCGGGTGAAAAGGGGCAGTCGCGCCGAGATCGAGGCGTACTCGGTCGCCGAGCACCACCCCGACACGCTGATCGACTCGACCGACATCGAGAACGACTGCCCCTGGGGCCACCACCTCGACCGCCTCCCCTTCACAGGCCCGCCCGTGGACCTCATGGCCAAGCTGGCCACAGCGGGCGGGCTCGTGATCATGGGGGGCGTGTTGTGGTGGTACGGATCGATCTGGCCCCGCTCAGCCCCGTGAAACCGGCGGTCTCACGGGCCCGAGCCCGTCAGGGCACGAAGGCGCCGGCCCGCGCGGCGGCCAGCGTGCGTGACACCGACCGTTCGGCGTCCCAGCGCGTCACCGGCTCCCTCGTGACCACCAGGCGGTAGTAGAGCGGGGCGGAGATCGCCCTGATCAACTCACCGCCGTCGGTCCCCTCGGGCAGTTCGCCCCGCTTGACGGCCAGGTCCACGACGGTGGCCCACTCCTCGATCCTGCGGGCGAAGAAGGTCCGCAGCGCGTCGGCGGCCTCCTCGTCGCAGGTCGCGGCGGCGATCACTGCCTGCAACGTGGCACCGAGCCGTCCGTCGGTGACCGCCTCCCAGACGGACACCGCGTTGGCCAGCAGGTCGCACTCGGCGTCGCCGGTGTCGGCGTGCGGCGACGACTGGTTGGCCAGCTCTTTCATCAGGTCGGCCACCAGCCTGGGAGTGCTCCCCCAGCGCCGGTAGACCGTGGTCTTGCCGACGCCCGCCCTGGCCGCCACCTGGTCCATGGTCAGGCCGTGGAAACCGTGCTCGACCAGGATGTCCTGGGTGGCGTCGAGTACGGCGGCGCGTACCCGCGCGGTGCGGCCCCCCGGCCGCACGGTTCCCGCCAAACGGGAAGGTTGTTCCATCTAAACTCCTCACCGTATACCGGCATGCCCGGTTAACGGGACCCCTATCCCGTTAGTGGTGCATGTTTTGACGGCCCCGGCATTTCACGGCCCGCGGCGTACCAGGTGCCCCTGCTCGCGGGCAGGGATTCCGGCCTGGTCAGGCGGCGCAGGCATCTCCTTGTCGGCATGGCGTGCTCGGCTCTCCTCGGTCACGGGGAGGGCTGGCGACCTCGCCGGGGTTGTGCTCATGGCGAGTGATCCCAGGGGACTCGCCACCGCCATCGCGTGCCCGCCGGGCTCTCCCTGCCGACCATGTCTTTGCTGAGGGGGCATTCCGGGCTCGGGCGCGGGGCTGAACGGGGCGTCGTGGTCTGCCGGGTTCACCGCTTGCGACATTCTAGGCCGACCCGACCTGCCGCGCTGCTGGTGGGCGGGCACTTTGCGGCCGCCCGGTGCGCCTGTTCACCGCCGCAGGGTCCGCGTTCGGCATTATCGAACCGCTCTGCACTAGGGTGCGAGGTGTGGGAGAGACGATTCAATCGGTCGAGCGGGCGGCCGCCATCCTGCGGCTGCTCGCCTCGGGTCCGCGCCAGCTCGGCGTGGCCGAGCTGGCCAAGGCGCTGGGCCTGCCCAAAGGGACGCTGCACGGCATCCTGCGCACGCTGGTCCGCGTGGGGTTCGTCGAACAGGACCCGGCGACGGGAAAGTACCGCCTCGGCGCCACGCTGCTCCACCTGGGCAGCAGCTACCTCGACGTCAACGAGCTGCGGACCCGCTCGATCAACTGGGCCGACGCCCTGGCGGGACGCAGCAGGGAGAGCGCCTGGATCGGCACCCTGCACGAGGGGCACGTACTGGTGATCCACCACGTGTTCAGGCCGGACGACAGCATGCAGACCCTCCAGGTCGGCACCTACCTGCCGACGCACGCCAGCGCACTCGGCAAGGTCCTGCTCGCCCACGACCCCTACGGCGAGGCGCCGGCCGCGCCTCTGCGGGCGTACACGAAGGCCACGCTCACCGACCCCAAAGGTCTGGAGACCGAGCTCGACCAGGTCAGGACGCGCGGCTGGGCGGCCGAGAGGGAGGAGCTCACGGAGGGCGAGGTGGCCATCGCCGCACCCATCAAGGACCCGCGCGGCATCGTGGTGGGCGCCATCGGCATCCGCGGCGCGGTCGAGCGGCTGGCCCCGGACGGAGCCCTGCACATGGAGTACGTCTCGTACGTGCGCGACGCGGCCCGCGCGATCACGCGCGCTCTCGCCCGCTGACTTGTCCACCCCTATGACGACCGCATAACATTCTTCACGTCGTTCGACATTGTCGAACCCTGATCCAAGCGAGGAAGCTCGTGCCTCGACCGCACTACGTCGCAGCCATCGACCAGGGCACCACGTCCAGCCGGTGCATCGTCTTCGACGAGGCCGGCAACATCATCTCCGTCGCCCAGCGGGAGCACCGCCAGATTTTCCCCAGGCCCGGCTGGGTGGAGCACGACGCGGACGAGATCTGGCAGGCGGTGCGCGGCCTGCTGGGAGAGGCCGTGAGCGGCGCCGGCATCGAGGACGCGCAGATCGCCGCGCTCGGCATCACCAACCAGCGCGAGACCACCGTGTTGTGGGACCGCGAGACCGGCAGGCCCGTCTGCAACGCGATCGTCTGGCAGGACACCCGCACCGACGCGCTGACCCGGGCGCTGGCCGAGCACGAGAGCCTGTTCAAGGAGCGTGCCGGGCTGCCGCTGGCCACCTACTTCTCCGGGCCGAAGATCCGCTGGCTGCTCGACGAGATCCCCGGCCTGCGGGAGCGGGCCGAGCGGGGCGAGGTGCTGTTCGGCACGATGGACAGCTGGTTGTTGTGGAACCTCACGGGCCGCCACATCACCGACGTCACCAACGCCAGCCGTACGATGTTGATGGACATCCACACGCTGGGCTGGGACGACGAGCTGCTGGCGGCGATGGGCGTGCCGGGCGCGATGTTGCCGGAGATCCGCCCGTCCGCCGAGGTCTACGGCCGCACGTCCGGCGGCGTCCCGGTCGCCTCCGCGCTCGGCGACCAGCAGGCCGCGCTGTTCGGGCAGACGTGCTTCGCCCCCGGCGAGACCAAGAGCACCTACGGCTCCGGCAGCTTCCTGCTGATGAACACCGGTCACGAGCCGGTCGTCTCCAAGCACGGCCTGCTGACCACCGTCGGCTACCAGATCGGCTCCGGCCCGGCCACGTACGCGCTGGAGGGCGCCATCGCGGTCACCGGCTCCCTGGTGCAGTGGCTGCGCGACAACCTGGGCCTGATCTCCAGCGCGGCCGAGATCGAGACGCTGGCGAGGACGGTCGACGACAACGGCGGCTGCTATTTCGTGCCCGCGTTCTCGGGGTTGTTCGCGCCCCACTGGCGCTCCGACGCGCGCGGGGTGATCGCGGGACTGACCGGGTTCGTCAACAAGGGCCACCTGGCGCGGGCCGTGCTCGAGGCCACGGCTTGGCAGACCCGCGAGGTGGTCGACGCGATGAACGCCGACTCCGGGCTCGACCTGACCACGTTGCGCGCCGACGGCGGCATGACCGCCGACAACCTGCTCATGCAGACGCTCGCCGACGTGCTCGCGGTGCCCGTCATCCGGCCGATGGTGGCCGAGACCACCGCGCTGGGCGCCGCGTACGCGGCCGGCCTGGCCACCGGCTACTGGCCCGACGTCGAGAGCCTGCGGGCCAACTGGCACAAGGCCGCCGAATGGCGTCCCGCGATCGGCGAAGCCGTACGCGAACGCGAATACCGCAACTGGAAGAAGGCCGTGGCGCGCACTCTCGGCTGGGTCGAGCGGGAGGAGGGGAGCAGACCATGACACTCGCGATCGGCACCGACCGCGCGGAAACCAGGCACGAGCTGGCCGGCACCGCCTACGACCTGCTCGTGATCGGCGGCGGCATCCTCGGCACGTCGGTGACGTGGATGGCCGCGCAGGCGGGGCTGCGGGTGGCGATGGTGGACGCGGGCGACTTCGCCGGCGCCACGTCCAGCGCCTCCTCCAAGCTCGTCCACGGCGGCCTGCGCTACCTGCAGACCGGCAACGTGCGACTGGTCGCGGAGAACCACCGCGAACGGCGTGCGCTGGCCGCCGACATCGCACCCCACCTGGTCAAGCCGCTGACGTTCGTGGTGCCGATCTACAAGGGCGGCCCGCACGGCGCCGCCAAGCTGGGCGCGGGGGTGTTCCTGTACTCCGCCCTGTCGGTGTTCGGCGACGGCATGGGCCGCGTGATCACGCCGCAGCAGGCCATGGCCAAGGTGCCCGCCCTGCGCTCCGAGGGCTTGCGGGCCGCCGCCGTCTACGGCGACCACCAGATGAACGACAGCCGGGTCGCCGTCATGACCGTACGCGCCGCGGTGGACGCGGGCGCGGTCGTGCTCAACCACGCCGAGGTCGTCGGGCTGCGCAAGACGGCCGGCACCGTGACGGGCGCCGAGCTGCGCGACCGGCTCGACGGGACCGAGTTCGGCGTGTCGGCCAGGCTCGTGCTGAACGCCACCGGGCCGTGGGTCGACCATCTGCGGCGCATGGAAGACCCTTCCGCCGCGCCCAGCATCCGGCTGTCCAAGGGGGCCCACCTGGTGCTGCGCCGGCAGGAGCCGTGGAAGGCCGCGCTCACCACGCCCATCGACAAATACCGGGTGTCCTTCGCCATCCCGTGGGAGGACCACCTGCTGCTCGGCACCACGGACGAGGCCTACGAGGGCGACCCTGCCGCGGTCCGCGCCACCGAGACCGACATCGCGCAGATCCTCGACGAGGCGGGCCACTCCGTACGCGACTCCCAGCTCAGGCGCGAGGACATCACCTACGCCTTCGCCGGGCTGCGCGTGCTGCCCGGCGGCCCCGGGCAGGTCGCCGCGGCCAAGCGGGAGACCGTCGTGACCAGCGGCTCGGGCGGCATGCTCTCCGTCGCCGGTGGCAAGTGGACGACCTACCGGCACATCGGCAGGCACGTGCTCGCCACGCTCGCCCGCCTGCCGGGGCAACCGCTCGGCGACGACCTGGCCGACATCCTGCCGGCGGTGCCGCTGCCGGGGCTGGCCAGCCCCGACGCGGTGGCCATGCGGCTGTGGACCGACCGCGATCCGGGCACGCGCATGGACCCGCTGGTCGCCAGGCACCTGGCCACGCACTACGGCTCGATCGCGTTCGACCTGTCCCGGCTCATCCGCGAGGACCCGGCGCTCGGCGAGCGCATCCACCCCGACGGGCCGGACATCTGGGCCCAGGCGGTCTACGCCCGTGACCGCGAGTGGGCGGCCACGGTCGACGACGTCGTACGCCGCCGCACGACGCTCACGGTACGCGGCCTCGACACACCCGACGTGCGCGCCAGGATCGAGAAGCTGCTCGGCCAGGCCGCCTGAGGCCCGCTGAGGTGGCCTGACGACCCCATGGGGCAGGGAAAGGGCATGCGCACTCCCATCAACGAAGCCCTGCTCAGGCACTTCCGTGACCTGCGCGACGGCACCCACGGCCGGGCCGTCTCGCGGGACGACAAGGAGCAGGTGTTCATCACGGCGGTCGGGCTGCTGGACCCGGTGGCCCGCACCGCCCTCGACGAGATCAACGCAGACCTGCTGCTCGGCACCGGGGAGGTGGTCGCCAGCGGCGTCACCCGGTCGCGCGAGGGCGGGCTCAACGCGATGTGGTCGCTGACGTGGCAGCAACAGCGCGCCCGCCACGCCCAGCCGATCGCGGTGGTCGCCCACTACGGCAGCGACTTCCACCATCCGCACCTGCGCGGCAACACGGTCGGCGACTGGCCGCTGAACGTCTTCGACGAGGAGGACGCGGCGGCGCAACTCGACACCTTGCGGGTGATCGCCGCCGGCGACGCCCACAACCTGGTCTTCCAGGAGAGCTATCGGCTGATGCCCGCCCTCACCCGGGAGGAGCCTGGCCACGAGGAGCCCGCGCTTCCCGACGGCGCGCGAGAGACCACGTGAACGGCCCAGAGGGCGCCGTGACGGCGGCCGGCCACGTGCGGGTCAGCGGGCGTCTCCCTGGAGGCCCTCAGCCACGTGCGGCGGCCGGCGTGACCTCGGCTGTGCCGTAACGAAAGATGATCTTATGCTTCGGTGAAGCCCCGCGCGCGCCCGCCGGCCGACTCGCGGACGGCGGCGGCGACGGCGGTGGCCACGTCGGGGTGGAAGACGCTCGGGACGATGTAGTTGGGCCCCAGCTCCTCGGGCGTGACGACGGCGGCGAGCGCGCCCGCGGCGGCCAGCAACATCTCCTCCGTCACGACGGACGCCTGAGCGTCGAGCAGGCCGCGGAAGACCCCCGGGAATGCCAGCACGTTGTTGATCTGGTTGGGGTAGTCGGAGCGCCCGGTGGCCACCACGGCGGCGTGCTCGCGGGCGTCGTCGGGCGACACTTCCGGCTCGGGGTTGGCCAGCGCGAACACGACCGGGTCCTTAGCCATCGAGGCGATGTCGTCGCCGGTCAGGATGCCGGGCGCGGAGACGCCCACGAAGACGTCGGCGTCCTTCACCGCGCCCCGCAGGTCGCCCGCGTAGCCCTCGGCGTTGGTGTTGTCGGCCATCCAGCGCAGCGAGTCGTCGAGGTCATCGCGCCCCTTGTGCACGGCCCCGAGGTAGTCGCACACGATCACGTTGCGCGCCCCGGCCGCCAGCAGCAGCCGCAGCACGGCGTAGCCCGCCGCCCCCGCGCCCGCCATGGTGATCTTGACGTTTTCGATGTTCTTGTCGACCACCCGCAGGGCGTTGGTAAGCGCCGCAAGCACGCAGATCGCCGTGCCGTGCTGGTCGTCGTGGAAGACCGGGATGTCGAGCAGCTCGCGCAACCGCCGCTCCACCTCGAAGCAGCGCGGCGCGCCGATGTCCTCCAGGTTGATCCCGCCGAACCCCGGCGCGATCACCTGCACCGTGCGCACGATCTCGTCGACGTCCTGGGTGTCCAGGCAGATCGGCCAGGCGTCGATGCCCGCGAACCGTTTGAACAGCGCCGCCTTGCCCTCCATGACGGGCAGCGCCGCCTCGGGCCCGATGTTGCCCAGCCCCAGCACGGCGGAGCCGTCGGTGACGACCGCCACGGTGTTGCGCTTGATGGTCAGGCGCCGCGCGTCCTCCTTGTTGCGCGCGATCGCCATGGACACGCGCGCAACACCGGGCGTGTAGGCCATGGACAGCTCGTCACGGTTACGCAGCGGCACCTTCGACACCATCTCGATCTTGCCGCCGAGGTGCATGAGGAAGGTGCGGTCGGACACCTTGTGGATGACAACGCCCTCGATCGCCTCGAGCTGGTCGACGATGGCCTGGGCGTGATCGGTGTCCCTGGCGGCGCAGGTCACGTCGATGCGCAGCTTCTCGTGACCCGCGTTGGTGACGTCGAGGGCGGTCACGACACCCCCTGCCGACTCTACGGCGTGCGTGAGCAGACTCACGGCGTTGCCACCTGCGGGCACCTCGAGGCGCACGGTGATGGAGTACGACACACTGGGGACGGTCGCCACGTCAATCGCTCCTTCGGGACTGACCAAGAATGCATCCATGTTAGAGGTCATCCGGTCAATCCCGCGCCTCGGAGGCCATGACGATCAGTTCGACACACGTGGCCACGGGAATGGTGATGCTGTCGATCACCAGGTGATAGAGCCGGGCGTCGGCCGGGTCGGTGCGGTAGAAGTGGCGCACATAGGCGCTCCGCGCCCGGTCGTTGTCCTCGATGATCTGCCGGGCCTCGCGCTCGCTGAGCTGCCCCAGCGTGGCCGTCTGCCGCACCCTGCGGGTCAGAGGGGCGTCCAGCCGCACGTGCAGCGCGCCGGGGTGGTCGGCCAGCACCAGCGCCCCCGCCCTGCCCAGGAACACGCCGCCCTGCAGGCGCGCGGTCTCCTTGAGCACGCGCTCGGTGCGGCTGACGAACTCCTCGGGCGCCAGGGGCATCGCGCCCGGAACATACATGTCGACGCCGCCGAACGTCACCGTGGGCAGCCGCATCGCCCCGGAGAAGAGCCGGCCGATGCCGTGCTCGGCGCGGTCGTCGTGGGCCAGCGCCTCCTCCAGCGTGCAGCCCAACTCCTCGGCGACGGCACTGGGGATCGCGCGGTCGATGAAGGGCACGCCGAGGCGCTCGGCCGCGGCCGGACCGATCTGGCTGCCGGCCGTGCCGTATGTCGCCGATATGGTGACGACCCGCATGAATTCAGGTTAGAACAGTGCGCTCGCCAACGCTCTACGCGCTTTGGCCAAGGATGGGTCTTCGGCCGGCAAAGCCTCGAACAAACCGAGCAGATGCCGCCTGGCTTTGTCGCGCTCGTCGCCCGAGGTGCGCTTGACCACGGCGATGACGCGCTCGAACGCCTGGTCGATCGCGCCCGACATCATCTCGAAGTCGGCCGCGAGCAGCTGCGCGTCGAGGTCTGCCGGGTCCTCCTGCGCGCGCCGCTGGACGTCGGCGGGGTCGGCCTCGGACGTGCGCTTGAGCAGCGCGACCCCGGCCAGCCCCATCTTCGCGTCCTCGTTGCCCGGCGCGCGGGCCAGCAGCCGCTGGTAGGCCTCGATGGCCGCGTCGAAGTCGCCGCGGTCGATCGCCTGCTCGGCCGCCGCCATGTCGGGATCGGCGGGAGGCCCGGACGGCTCCTCCTGCTCGGCCGGCTCGCCGGCCTCGGCGGGCCTGGCGTCGGGGTTGGCCTGGTAGAACTGCTCGACCGCGCCCATCAGCTCGTCGAGCCAGCGCCGCACCTCCTGCTCGGGCAGCACCTGCTGGAAACCGGTCACGGCCTGGCCCTGGAAGATCGCCAGCACGGTCGGCACGGCCTGGACGCGCAGCGCCTGCGCTATCTGCGGGCTGGCGTCGACGTTGACCTTGGCCAGCACGGCCTTGCCGCCAAGGTCGCCGACCACCTTCTCCAGCACCGGGCTGAGCTGGACGCTGCCCGGCGACCTCGGCGACCAGAGGTCGAGCACGACGGGCAACGTCATCGACTTGTCGATGACCTCACTCGTGAACGTCTCCTCGGTCACGTCGACGACCGAGGCCGCGGCCGCCTGGGGACCTGCGGCCTCCCGCCGTGCCTGCGCCTCCAGTGCCTGCTTGCGCGCGCCCAGGTCCACGGCTCCGTAGAGCGACCCGGGTTTAGAGAAGTCCGCCATGCTCCTCATCTTGCCGCATCGACGACCCGGCGAAGTCACCAGCCGCCACCCGAAGGGTGCGCAAATGGTCGAACATCGCCTGGAGTTCGTCCTCGGCGTACATCGACAGGCCGAACTCGGCCGCCATCAGGTCGCCGGTGGCCCGGCGTACGACGTCGCGCCCCGGCTCGGTGATCTCGGCGAGCACGCCGCGCCCGTCACGGGGATTGGGCAACCGCCGGACGAACCCGGACTTCTCCAGCCTGTCCACCGTGTTCGTGACGCTGGTGGGGTGGACCATCAACCTTTCCCCGATCTTTGACAAGGGCAGCGCCCCCGTCCTGCTGAACGTCAGCAGCACGAGCGCCTCGTACCGCGCGAAGGTCAGGCCGTAGGGCTTGAGCAGCGCGTCGAGCTGCGACAGCAGGATCTGGTGCGCTCGCATGATCGACGTCACCGCGGCCATGGCCGCGGACGGACCGAAGTGGGCCCGCCAGCTCTCCGCGGCGCGGTCGATCGGGTCGAACGGCAGGTTGAGAGGCTTGGGCTGCGTCACAGCGATACGGTAGCGCGCCGGTCGTCCCGGTTCGTCTGGCTACTCTCAGCGACAGGCCTCTCCGCTTGGCCAAGAGTCCGGACATCAATCATCACGCTCAGTTATGGTTCTCCTACGAATGGTGACGCGGACGCCAAGTCCATCAGCCTGTGGGGACCGGCCGGACTGATCGTTTCCGCCTTGCCGAGGGGCACGGGGGGTGCTTGATGAACTTCAACGGGAAAACGGGTGCGTGAGCACGGGGGCGTTTCACGGGAGGAGCTGAAGCAGAGCGCGGCCGTCACTGTGGCCGTGCTGCTCGCTGTCGGCCTGGTCGCAGCGTGGAACGTCCTGATACCCGGCGTCGACGCCTGGGAGAACATCGTGGCGGCGGTCATCGGATCGCTCCGGCTGACCGGGCCGGTCGCCGCGGCCTTCGCCGCGTGGGTGGCGTTGCGCAAGCGCAAGGCGCTGCGCGGGCGCTCGCTCACGACGTGGAGGGCGCTCAAGGCACCGCTGGCGATCGTGGTGGTGGTGCTGGGGTCGTTCGGTGCGACCGTGCTGGTGCTGGCCGTCAAGACGGTCCTCACCGACCAGGCGGGCCGGCTGAGCCTGGCGGGCCTCGGCATGGGCATGGCGGGACTGGCCCTTTACTCCGTGATCGGGTGGGTGGCCGGCTGGGTGCTGCCGCACCCCTTCACCCCGCCGGTCGCCGGCCTCGCCTGCTATGGGGTGTTCTCGTGGCTGGCCGACGACCGCGGGTGGGCCGACAAGCTGGCGCCGGGCACCGGGGAGCCGTACGACCTGTTCCAGGGGTTGAGCGGGGCCGCGTTCTTCGACCAGACGATCTGGCTGCTCGGCCTCACGGCGGCGCTGCTGCTCGGCTGGGCGGCGCTGGTGACCAGGCAGGCTCTGGTGCTGGCGTGCGCGCTGCTGGCCGTGCTGGCCGCGGGGATGGGCGTCTCGCGCGTCCTGACCCACTCCAAGCCGGCCGCCGCCGAGGAGATCGCCTACAGCTGCCAGGAGTGGCCGATCACGGTGTGCGTGCATCCGGGCATGCGGGCGGGGCTGACCGAGCTGGGGGCGTCGTTCACGCAGATCGCCTCCAGGCTGGCGGGCACGCCTGCCGCGTTCACGCGGGTGGAGCAGCGGCCGCTGGACGACGAGCTGAAACCGTCCAACGGGCTCGCGCCGATCCACGTGCCCGACCTGTCCGCGGGGTTCGCGGAGGAGGCGGCGTACGAGTACATCGAGTCGCTGGCCGCCCGGTGCCCCGGCACGGTCGCGGACGGCTACAGGGAGATCGTGATGGCGTGGCTGCGCGGCGAGCCGCTGCCCGGAGGGCCGCTGCCCGAGCACCAGTACGCGGCGTCCTGGTTCTCGGGCCTGACCGAGCACCAGCGCAGGGAGTGGCTGCGGATGTTCTACAGCGACTTCCAGAGCTGCCGCCTGGCCGGCACCCACTTCGGCGGCGGGCCCGCCCATGCGCAGGTGGCGCCCTCGCCCGTACGCCCCACGCCCTCGTCGAGCCACGTCTATCCCGTCTACCCCGACGCCGACGGCACCCCGGCGGCGTCCTCCGCCCCCGGCGCGAGCGCCTCGCCTCCGGAGCGGGTGCCGGGGGCGTCCTCTCCGGACGCGACGCTCACGTCGGCGCCCGCGGTCGCGGTCGCGTACAGGTCCGCTGACGCGAAAGAACCGGAGATGTCACCGATCGGCTGGCGATGGTGATCGCCAGGCGGGTAGTCATGCTGCCATGACGACTTCGCGTACGACGCTGCCCGAGGTGACTCCCGGGCGGCGCCGCAGGTGGCGATATCTCGCCGCGTTCCTGGTGCTGGCGGTCCTGCTCGTGGTGGGCGGCCGCCTGGCCTGGTCGTGGCTCGACCCGTTCGGCGGGCGGACCATCGACCGCAGCCAGCCGGCGCTGCTGCAGTCCATCAAGGACATGAGCCGCTTCGAGGCGGCGACCGGCACCTTCCAGGTGGTCGTGGACCTGGAGAAGGACGCCGGCTTCCTGCCCGACGCCGTCAAGGGCACCCGTACGTTGTTCGTCGGGGCGGGCGGCGTGGACGCCTACGTCGACTTCTCCGCCATGGGCACCAACGCGGTCACCGTCTCGCCGGACCGTACACAGGCGACCATCCGCCTGCCGCACGCCCAGCTCGAGAAGCCCAACCTGGACAACGGCCGCTCCTACGTGTTCGCGCACCAGCGGGGTCTGTTCGACCGGGTACAGGACTTCCTGTCGGGCTCGCCGAGCGACCAGCGGGAGCTCTACCTGCTGGCCGAGAAGAAGATCACCGAGGCCGCCGTGGCCAGTGACCTGCGCGCCAGGGCCGACGCCAACACCAAGGCGATGTTGTCGGGCATGCTCAAGTCGCTCGGGTTCACGAAGGTGACGGTCGAGTTCACCGGCGAGCCGTAAGCGCCCCTCAGGTGCTTAGCCGCGTGTTCCACCCTCTTAAGTCCCTGCCCGCGTCCGGAGATAAGGCATCCGCCCGATGTGGCGGGGAGGGCCTTAGGACGAATCTTGAGAGTGCAGGCAACGAAGCAGAGGAGCACTCGGATGAACGCCGAACTCGAATACACCGTGATGCAGCACCGCGCGTCTGAGCTGCGCCGCGCCGCCTCCGAGCAGCGGCGGGTCATGGAGGCGCGCAGGGGCCCGCGGGGCGAGCGCCGCCACCGCTCGGCCCTCGCCAGGTTCCTGGCCTCATGACCGCCCACAAGCAGCCCGGCCGCAACCTCCCTCGCAGCCGGGCTGAACAGCCCCCTTGAGGGGGCGCGCCCGGGCCCTCGAGTTCCTGGTGAGGGCCTGAGCGGTGCGTTACGGGGCCCCGGTCCAATTCCTGGTCGGACCGGGGCATCGCGCTGTCGGGGGCCCGTCAGGCGGTGCGCGCATCTATGACGCATGCCTGTCAGTCACGCTCCAGATCCGAGACGTGCCCGAGCAGGTGCGGGACGCCCTGGCCGCGCGCACGCGCGGGGCAAGAGCCTGCAGTCTTAGCTCCTCATGCTGGTCGAGGAGGATGCTCGTCGCGCCGTGAACGTGAATCTGATCAATAGGTTCGAAACCGAACGGACGCCTCATCGCCGAACGGCACAGTGCCGTGTTCCTCCGTCCTCCGAGCGTGGAATCCCTGGTAGAGGTGATGCGAGCGATGACGACCGTGCTGACCGCGGATCCGTTCTACCGTCGGTTGTTCACCCATCCTGACGAGCTCGAGGCAGTGTCCGGACGGATCGGCGCACACGAGATCGCCCGCGTCACGCCGTACATCATGACCCCACTGCTGGAGTACATCGCCAAAGGACAGGCCCAGGGGGGTGATCACCAGGGATGTCGAGCCCGAAATCGTGATGGGCGTGATGGGCACTATCCGGCTGATCGCCATGAACCAGCACATGTACGGCGACACCCACGACGTGCTCGACGCCACGATCAACGCCATCGCTCGCGGCATGGTCACCTCGAACGGCGACTAGCTGTGCCTTGAAACACCAGGGGCCGATGCGAGGACCTTGCGTTCCGGCAAGCCGCCTATGGGACGCGGATGAGCAGCGCGTCTCCCTGGCCGCCGCCACCGCACAGGCCCGCCGCTCCCAGACCGCCGCCTCGCCGCTTCAGTTCGTACGCCAGCGACAGCACGATCCGAGCCCCGGACGCCCCGATCGGGTGGCCGAGGGCGATGCCGCCGCCGTTGACGTTCACCTTGTCCAGCGGGATGCCGAGTTCTTCGGCCGACTGCAGGACCACGCTGGCGAAGGCCTCGTTGATCTCCACGAGGTCCAGGTCGCCGGCCGTCACGCCCTGCTTGGCCATGGCCTGCTTGATGGCGTTCGCGGGCTGGGACTGGAGGGAGGCGTCGGGGCCCGCCACGTTGCCGTGCCTGCCGATCTCGGCCAGCCACGGCAGGCCCAGTTCCTCGGCCCTCGACTTCGACATGACGACCACGGCGCAGGCGCCGTCGGAGATCTGGGAGGCGGAACCGGCGGTGATGGTGCCGTCGGCGGCGAAGGCCGGGCGCAGCTTGGCCAGCGTCTCCACCGTCGTGTCGCCGCGTACGCCCTCGTCGTCCTTGACGACGACCGGCTCACCGCGCCGCTGCGGGATCTGCACGGGGACGATCTCGTCCTCGAAGACGCCGTTCTTGATGGCGGCGGCGGCGAGCTGGTGCGAGCGGGCCGACAGGGCGTCCTGCCGCTCGCGGCCGATGCCCAGCCTGGTGTTGTGGCGCTCGGTGGACTCGCCCATCGCGCACTGGTCGAATGCGCAGAACAGGCCGTCGTGGGCCATGGAGTCGACCACGTCGGCGCCGCCGTACTTGACGCCCTTGCGCAGGCCGGGCAGCAGGTGGGGGGCGTTGGTCATCGACTCCATGCCACCGGCCACCACGATGTCGAACTCGCCCGCTCTGATGAGCTGGTCGGCCAGGGCGATGGCGTCGAGGCCCGACAGGCAGACCTTGTTGACGGTGAGCGAGGGGACGGTCATGGGGATGCCGGCCTTGACGGCGGCCTGGCGGGAGGGGATCTGGCCGGCACCGGCCTGGAGGACCTGGCCCATGATCACGTATTCCACCGATTCGGGCGCCACTCCCGCCCGTTCGAGCGCCGCCTTGATGGCGATGCCCCCCAGGTCGACGGCGGTCAGCCCGGACAGGGCGCCCAGCAGTTTGCCGATGGGGGTGCGAGCTCCGGCGACGATGACGGAACTGGACATGGACACGGGCCTCCTGTGCTCGCCATCTGGTTCTTTGACACCATACCCACGAGTAGGTGACCGTTCGCTATGGAGGTGGGCCACATATGTTCCTGCGGATCGACCACATCGGTATCGCGTGCCGTGACCTCGAAGAGCAGATCAGTCTCTTTTCTGACACATTCGACCTGACGGTTGTTGCTCGCGAGGTCAACGAGGAGCAAGGTGTCAAGGAGGCCATGTTGCACATCTCCGACGGCGAAGGTGGGGGCTCCTACATTCAGCTCCTGGAGCCTCTCACCGAGGACTCCCCTGTGGGAAAATTCCTCGCCAAGCGTGGCGAGGGCGTCCATCACGTGGCATTCGGCGTACGAGATGTGACGGACGCCATGAGTAAGATCAGCGAGAGAGGAGTGAGGCTCCTGGACGAGCGTCCCAGACACGGGTCGATGGACTCCCGGATCGCGTTCCTGCATCCCAAAGACGTGGGCGGAATGCTGACCGAGTTGGTTCAGGCGGCCAGACGCTAGAAAACCCCAAAAACGTGCATATGTAACTAGTCACGCAGAAAGTTGGACGGGGCTTCGCAGGTGGCACCAGCGGAGTACGCTTGACCTTCCACCGGACATGGAGCCTGCCGCGAGGCACAGGCTCCTGGATCGGATGCCCCGAACCCCCCGTCCGGCCCGTGTAGCCGTCTCGACAACCCAGGATCGAGCCTCCATGCAGTCCGACATCGACGCCCAGCTCAACAACTTTTTCGAGGACGCCCCAGCGCGCGAGTTCGACGTGGTGCTCCGTGGTTACGACCGGCACCAGGTCCATGATCACTTGAAGCAGGTCGACGGAGAGCTACGCCAGGCGCGTGAGCAGGTTGCCGGCCTGCAGCGCGATCTGTCCGACTCCCAGCGCCAGCTGCAGGAGCAGGAGCGCCCGACCTACTCCGGTCTCGGCGCCCGCATCGAGCAGCTGCTCCGCCTGGCCGAGGAGCAGGCCACCGAGCTCGTGCAGGCCGCCAGGTCCGAGGCCAACGAGATCAAGGCCGCCGCCAAGGTCGAGGCCGCCGACCTGCGGGCCGCCGCCGAGGCCGAGGCCGCCGACAAGCGCGCCCAGGCCACGCGCGAGACCGACGAGATGCGCACCTCCGCTGAGCGGGATGCCGAGGAGATCCGCTCGACGGCCCGCCGCGAGGCCGACGAGCTGACCAACACCACCGAGCGCGAGGCCGCCAAGCTGCGGGCCACGGCCGACCACGAGGTGGCGGAGAAGCGGGCCGACGTCGAGCGGGAGATCGCCAAGCTCCGCACCACCACCGAGCGCGAGGTCGCCCAGCTGCGGGCCTCGACCAAGCGCGAGCGCGACGAGGTGCTGACCACCGCCAAGCGGCAGGCCGACGAGATGCGCGCGCAGGCTCAGCGGGTGCTGGAGGAGTCGGAGGCCAAGCGGGCGCAGGACGAGGCCGAGTTCGAGATCCAGCTCGCCGCCCGCCGCGAGGACGCCGAGCGCCAGGAGGCCGAGCGCCACGCCTCCGCCCAGGCCGCCACGCAGAAGCTGGTCGCCGAGGCCGAGCAGCGCGCCGCCACGGCCGAGTCGAGGGCCACGAAGGCGACCCAGCAGGCCGACCAGACCCGCCGCGAGGCCGACCTGCACGCCAAGCAGCTCGTCGCCAACGCCCGCAAGAGCGCCGAGACCATCGTGGCCGACGCCAAGTCGAGCGCCGAGACGATCGTCACCGAGGCGAAGAACGAAGCCGAGCGCACCCGCACGGCGATGCAGCGCCAGGTCGACGAGCTGACCCGCCAGCGCGACAGCATCACCAGCCACCTGGCTCAGCTGCGCCAGTTGCTCGGCGGCGCCGCCCTGCCGGGTCAGGAGGTTCACGAGTCCGCGGTCGCGGCCGCCCCGGCCAAGCCGGCGATCGCCGCGCCCGTGGTCGAGGCCTCTTCCGCGGAGCCGGTGCCGGCGCCCGCCGCCAAGGCCGAGGCCAAGGCGGAGGACGACGCCGAGTGGTGGCAGGAATAGCCGGAGTTCGCACGGGGGCTGAGTGACGGCTGAGAGAGCCTGGCGGCGTGATCGTCGCTAGGCTCTCTCTTTGTTGCCGGGCAGGCGTGCCGTCTCGCGCGGGCTCGGCACGGCACGTCGACGACCCCCGATGGAGTTCCCATGTCCACAGACGCCGAGCCCGCCAAGGCCGAGCCCTCCACCGGGCTCGAACCCGCCACCGAGGATCGGCCTGCGGGCGACGGGACCGAACCCACGCCTCAGGCCCCCTCTGTGACGGCCGAGGGACCGTCCGCGGGTGGCGGCTACGACACCGCGACCGCGGAACGGCCTGTGGCCGTCGGGAACGACGCCTTGGCCGAAAGGCGGTCGGCGGAGGTCGGGCACGGCGATGCGGGTGAGGGGCGCGGTGGGGAGG
>NZ_JAAAHR010000158.1:0-22933 GCF_009908215.1 Nonomuraea sp. K271
TACCCCGACATCCCAGCCTCCCGACATCCCCGCCCCCGACGACCTCGTCCCTGGCCGTGTCGGTGGGGACGGGAGAGCCTGATGGAGAGAGCGGCGGAAGCCTGGGCCGGGAGCCCCTAAGCTAGGAAGCATGCCGGAGTACATCTACACGCTGCAGCGCGTGCGCAAGGCGCACGGCGACAAGGTTGTCCTTGACGACGTCACCCTGTCGTTCCTGCCCGGAGCCAAGATCGGTGTCCTGGGGCCGAACGGCACCGGGAAGTCGACGCTGCTCCGGATGATGGCCGGCCTGGAGCAGCCGTCCAACGGCGAGGCGAAGCTCATGCCCGGCTTCTCGGTGGGCATGCTCCAGCAGGAGCCGCCGCTCAACGAGGAGAAGACCGTCCTCGGCAACGTGCAGGAGGGCGTCGCGGAGACGATGGCGATGCTCCAGCGCTACAACGAGATCGCCGAGCAGATGGCCACCGACTACAGCGACGAGCTGCTGGAGGAGATGGGCAAGCTCCAGGACCAGTTGGAGCACCGCAACGCCTGGGATCTCGACAGCCAGCTGGAGCAGGCGATGGACGCCCTGCGCTGCCCGCCGCCCGACGCCGAGGTGACGAAGCTGTCCGGTGGTGAGCGCCGCCGGGTCGCGCTGTGCAAGCTGCTGCTCGAAGCGCCTGACCTGCTGCTTCTGGACGAGCCCACCAACCACCTCGACGCCGAGAGCGTGCAGTGGTTGGAGCAGCACCTCGAGAAATACGAGGGCACCGTGCTGTCCGTCACCCACGACCGCTACTTCCTCGACAACGTCGCCGGCTGGATCCTCGAGCTCGACCGTGGCCGTTCCTACATCTACGAAGGCAACTACTCCACCTACCTCGAGGCCAAGGCGCAGCGGCTCAAGGTCGAGGGCCAGAAGGACATCAAGCGCAAGAGGCGCCTGGAAGGCGAGCTGGAGTGGGTGCGGTCCAACCCGAAGGCCCGCCAGACCAAGAGCAAAGCCCGCCTGCAGCGCTACGAAGAAATGGCGGCCGAGGCCGACAAACACCGCAAGCTCGACTTCGACGAGATCCAGATCCCGCCTGGCCCGCGCCTGGGCACCACGGTGATCAAGGCCGACAACCTCACCAAGGGGTTCGGCGACCGGCTGCTGATGGAGAAGCTCACGTTCGACCTGCCCCGCAACGGCATCGTCGGCGTCATCGGCCCCAACGGCGTCGGCAAGACGACGCTGTTCCGCATGATCACGGGTGCGGAGACCCCTGACAGCGGTTCCATCGTGGTCGGTGACACTGTGAAGATCTCCTACGCCGACCAGACCCGCGGCGGCATCGACCCCGGCAAGAACGTGTGGGAGGTCGTCTCTGACGGGCTCGACCACATCAAGGTCGGCAACGTGGAGATGCCGTCGAGGGCCTACATCGCGGCCTTCGGCTTCAAGGGCCCCGACCAGCAGAAGAAGGCGGGGGTGCTGTCGGGTGGCGAGCGCAACCGGCTCAACCTGGCGCTCACCCTCAAGCAGGGCGGAAACGTGCTGCTCCTCGACGAGCCCACCAACGACCTCGACACCGAGACGCTGTCGTCGCTGGAGAACGCGCTGCTCGACTTCCCAGGCTGCGCCGTGATCACCTCGCACGACCGGTGGTTCCTCGACCGCATCGCCACCCACATCCTGGCGTGGGAAGAGGGCTCGAACTGGTTCTGGTTCGAGGGCAACTTCGCCGACTACGAGAAGAACAAGATCGAGCGGCTGGGCGCCGACGCCGCCCGTCCTCACCGGGTCACCTACCGCAAGCTCCACCGCGACTGACCCGCCCGTTCGGCCGGATCGGTTCTCTGGAACCACTTCATCCGGTACGGCACAGCCAAGGTCACGCCACCCGCCGACGGTGGCCGGTGATGTCCAGGGGGTGCCACGGTCTATGGATGATCCGGGGGCTGACCTGTGCTTTTAGGCTGCTACGGGGTCATTGTCGGCGGGTTGGCGTCATGATCGACGACACAGTACGATCACGCCGCACCCGCCCCGACGACAAGACGCTCCGCATCGCGCTCAAAAAGTGGGCCTACCGCCACGGACGGACCAACTCCGAAAGCCCTCCCCTTGAGATCGCCTCGGCGCTGGCATGGCTGGCCGCCAGCACGTCAGACGCACGCCTGCCCAGTGTGCGGCAAAGTGTGCTCACTTCGACCAGCGCGGCCGGGACGCTGTGGCTGATTGTCTCGATCAGCTTCGCCATGAGCTGCCGGCCTCGGGTGCGGTCGGGTTCGTGGTAGGCGGCAATCATGCGCTGGTAGATGCCCCAGGTGGCCTCGACCTCGATGTGGGCGTCGACTGCGCACAAGGTTTCGAGCCGGTGGCGTTGTTTGTCGGTGAGCAGGTTCGCACCGGTGTGCAAGGTCCGCCGTGCGGCATAGAGGGGGTCGCCGGTGCGGCCGCGGTGCCCGCGGGTGTCCTGTGGGACGCGTTGCCGGCACTGGTCCAGTGCGTCGCCGGCCAGGCGGACGACGTGGAAGGGATCCATCACCGCGACCGCGTCAGGGAGTTCCTCGGAGGTGGCTGTCTTGAACCCGGTGAACCCGTCCATCGCGACGATCTCCACGGCGTCCCGCCACGATGCCTCGCGTTGGTTCAGCCAACTGTTTGAACGCCTGCTTGGATCGGCCTTCGACCATGTCCAGCAGCCGGGCTGGGCCGGTGCCGTCGCGGACGCCGGTCAGGTCGATGATCACGGTGACGTACTTGTCCCCATGTCGGGTGTGCCGCCATGCGTGCTCATCCACGCCGATGACCTTCACGCCGTCGAACCGGCCGGGATCGTCGATTAGGACTTGCTGGCCCTCGGCCAGGACCGCGTCATTGGCGGTGTTCCACTGCCACCTCGAGGCCTTCGGCGACCCGGGCGACGGTGAGGTGCTGGACCACGATGGCTTCCAGTGCCCACCGCAGCCCACGCCGCGACAGCTTCGCCCGTGGCTCGGCAGCCAGACTGGTGTCCTGGCGCCACACGTGCCCGCGGCCGGTGCATCGGTAGCGGCGTACGACGACCTCCAGGGTCGTCGGTCGCCAGCCCAGCGGCTCGTGGGCCAACCGGCGGGTCACGGTGTCACGTGGTGTGCCCTCGCAGCCGCAGCGGCGGCACCACCGGTCCGGTTCGACGACCCGGCATGCCAGCACAGCGCGATCAGGTTCCAGTCGCTGCCCGGCAGCTTCCGGACCGAGCTGGTCGAGCCGGCAGAACGTGGTTAGGTCCGGGCACGCGAAGGTGGCGTCAGGCACGTCGCGCCGTGTGGCCGGACGGGCCAGAGGCTCCGATCCGTCAAGGTGTCACCATGGGTTCCCGACGCGTTTGGGTAGGGCGAAGACCAGGGCGAATGCGAGGATGCTGAATGCGGCGCTGGCGGCCATGGCGAGAGCCGCGCTCTGGCCGAACGTGTGGGCGGTCGATTCCGGGGGAGACGCCGTAAGGTCGAGGCTCCCGAATAGGACGCTGCCGACGACGGCGATCAACAAGGGCGCGAGCATCTTCCAGATGGTGAGGCTCGTCGCGGCGACCGTCGCGAGGATGAGCCAGAGCGCGATGAGGCCGACCATGTTGAGGGCGAGCCCCGTGACGAGGACGCGGCGACCGAATCGGCCCGTGAGCCGGTCACTGCCGGCCGAACCGCCGAGGTTGCCGATGGCGAACGTCCCCCGGGGCGCCATGCCCCCCGGGGCCGCGCGGCTCTCGCCGACAAAGGGTGATCAGGGGGCAAGGAGGGGGCGCACGGCCGCCATATCGGACGCGCAGCTCAGGGCACAAGTTGGCCCCCGGACCAGGCCGGTTGCGATCCCTCTACTTCGGTCTTTGAAGACCGGAGTGTTTCCAGGGAGACGCTCTCTGACCCGCACGACGAGCCCGCCGTTACGGCGGGATCGTCGGCCGTCAGGGTGGTGACACGGCATCAGGCCCGATGCGATCATCGCGATGTCCTTGGCGAGTGCCGGAACAGGAGCCCGAATAACCTACGCGGCTGCGTACGTCGGACAGGTGTTCCGCGACGATCTGCCTGCTCCCGCCGGCGATGGCCCTCCCGGGAGAGGGCCGCCCGTCAAGGCTTCAGGAAGGTGCCGCCGCTAGAATGCAATTCTAGGATCGCCCCCATCCAAGGAGTTGTGCGTTGGATCTCGAACTCGACGGCCTCGACGTGTCCTTCGACCACACCGCCGTGGCCGCCCCCCGGATCAGGGACCTGCTGCCGGTCTACCGCGATCTGCTGGGCGGCCGGCATGGCGGCGGCGGTGGCGACAACCGGACCGCCGGCTACCGCACGCTACAGCTCACCTATGCCAACGGCGGCAAGGTCGAGCTCATGGAGCCCTTGGCCGGCTCGACGTTCTTCGACAGCTTCTTCGAGCTCACGAGGGGCCGGGGTGGCGTTCATCATCTGAACTTCCATGTCCGCGACCTGGGCGCGGCGGTTGCCCGGCTGACCGCCCGCGGTTACCGGCTGCACGGCCTCAACACGGCCGACCCGCGCTGGCGGGAGGTGTTCCTGCACCCGAAGGAGGCGCATGGGGTGCTGATCCAGCTCGCCCAGCCGGGGCCGCGCCTGTCTGATGAGCCCCGCCCGTCGCTGGAGGAGGTGCTGTCGGGCCACGGCAGGAACGGTGACGGCGTACCGAGCCCTTGAAGGGGCGCCGACCGTGGATCTAGAGTGAAATTCTAGAACAATATTGGGGAGGCCGATTGAAGCCGGCACCTAGGCCCACGCCCGAGACTCAGCCGTTCTGGGACGGCACGGCTGCGGGCGAGCTCAGGATCCAGCGTTGCCAGACGTGCGCGCGGCACTACTTCTACCCGCGGCCGAACTGCCCCCACTGCGAAGGCGACCAGGTCGAATGGGTCCGCGCCAGCGGCCGCGCGACCCTCTACTCGTACGTGATCAACCACCGGCCCGCCCCCGGCTTCGAGGACGAGGCCCCCTACGCGATCGCGGTGGTCGAACTGGAGGAGGGCGTGCGCATGATGAGCAACATCGTGGGTGTCCCCAACACACCTGAGAACCTGCTGCTGGACATGGAACTGCGGGTGGTGTTCGAGCAGCGGGGGGAGGTGCACGTGCCCCTCTTCCAGCCCGCCGGAGGCCCGAGATGACCGTCGTGATCGCGGGCGCCGCCGAGACGGATGAGCTGGGCCGTCTGCCGGGGCACTCGACCATGCGGCTCCACCTGGAGGCCGCGAGGAATGCGCTGACCGACGCGGGGATGGCAAAGCACGACATCGACGGCATCGCCACGGTCGGAACCCCGGGCCCGATCCAGATCGCCCACGCCCTCGGCATCACCCCCGCCTGGCTGGACGGCACGGGAGTGGGCGGTTCTTCGTTCCTCTTCCACGTACGCCACGCCGCCGCCGCCATCCGCGCCGGCCTGTGCCGTACGGTGCTGATCACCCACGGCGAGTCCGGCAGGTCACGGGTGGGCGCGGGCTGGTACGGGACGGGTCCGGATTCGCTGCTGGGCCAGTTCGAGCTGCCGTACGGGGTGGTGGGGCCGCCGACGTCGTTCACGATCACGGCTCTGCGCTACATGAAGGAGACCGGCCTGACCCACGAGCAGCTGGCGGAGGTGGCCGTGGCCCAGCGCCGGTGGGCCCACCTCAACCCGCGGGCCCTCTACCGCGACCTGATCACGGTGGACGACGTGCTCGCGTCGCGGATGGTGGCCTACCCGTTCCACCTCCTGGAGTGTTGCCTCGTGACGGACGGCGGCGGTGCCCTGATCGTCACCTCGGAGGAGCTGTCCCGCAGGCCGCCGGTTTACCTGCTGGGTTCGGGGGAGTCGGCGGAGTCCCCGATCATCTCGCAGATGGAGGACTTCACCACGTCGAAGGCGTTCCGGCTCTCGGGCGAGGCGGCCTTCGCCGAGGCCAAGATCGGCCATGACGACGTGGACCACCTCATGGTGTACGACGCCTTCGCGCACGTGCCGATCTACGGCCTGGAAGACCTGGGGTTCGTCGGCAGGGGAGAAGCCGGCGCGTTCATCGCCGAGGGCCACACGTCGCCGGGCGGCCGCCTGCCCCTGAACACGAACGGCGGCGGCCTGTCCTACACGCACACCGGGATGTACGGCATGTTCGCCATCCAGGAGTCGGTACGGCAGTTGCGCGGTGAGGCGGCGGCCCAGGTGCCGGGGGCGGAGGTCAGCGTGGTGCTGGGAAACGGCGGCATGTTCGCGTCGGCCGCCACCCTGGTCCTCGCCAACCGCCTCCCCTGACCCTCCGGCGGCTCCGGCTCCGTCATGTCGACCGAGCGCGGCCCGGTCAGCTCGTAGACCTGCCGACGTGCCCGCCCGACGTGCTTGTTCGCCGTGCCCCGGCGTGCCCGCTCGACATGCCTGACGTGTCCGACGTGTGGAGCTGGGCGAAGAGCACGGTGGCGGGGGTCCGGGTGGCGTCCTCCACCGGCCACGGCGGGCGATCACTCCCCGATCAGCCCGAGTCTCGCGTGCCCCTTGATCAGGTCGCGCGCGATCGTACGCCGCTGGATCTCGTCGGTCCCCTCGAAGATGCGCAGCAGCCGCAGTTCCCGATACCACCGCTCGATCGGCAGCTCTTTCGTGTACCCCATGCCTCCGTGGATCTGCAGCACCCGGTCGACCACCTGGTTCGCCATCACGGCGCCGTTGAGCTTGGCGATCGACGAGGCGTGCCGCGCGTCCAGCCCTTCCCGCACCCGCCACGCCGCGTACAGCGTCAGCCACTTCGCCGCCTCGATCTCGACCTGGGAGTCGGCGATCATCCACTGGATGGCCTGGTACTCCGCGATGGCCCGTCCCATGGACTTGCGGATCTTGGCGTAGTCGACGGCCATCTGGAGCATGCGCTCGGCGGACCCGATGGCCCTGGCGGGGATCATGTAGCGGCCCTGCCCGATCCACTCCATGGCCAGCTCGAAGCCCCGGCCGGGCTCGCCCAGGACGTTCTCCTGCGGCACCCGTACGTCCTCGAACACCAGCGAGGCCGGGCCCCACTGCCCCATGGTCGGGATGGGCTCGGAACGCCAGCCCATGTCGCGGTCCACGAGGAAACACGTCACGCCGTACGGCTCGGCCACGGCGAACACCATGACGAAGTCGGCCTCGTTGCCGCCCGTGATGAAGGTCTTCTCGCCGTTGATGATCCACTCGGCGCCGTCCCTGATGGCGCGGGTGCGGATGTTGCGGGCGTCGGAGCCGGCCTCCGGTTCGGTGATGGCGAAGCAGGAGCGGCGCTCGCCCTCGATCGTGGGGATCAGGTAGCGGCGTTTCTGCTCGTCGGTGCCGGCGTAGAGGATGTTGTCCGCGCTGCCGCCGAACGAGAACGGCACGAACGTCCTGCCGAGTTCCATGGCGGTGATCGCGGACATGATCGGGCCCAGGGCGGCGCCGCCGTACTCCTCGGGGGTGTTGATGCCCCAGAAGCCCGACTTCCTGGCCTTGGCCCGCAGGTCGTGAAGGACGTCCATGTCCAGCGCCGGGCGGCCCTCGCGCTCGTTGCGCAGGACCTCGGGCTCCAGCGGCATGACCTCCTTCTCCACGAAAGACCGTACGGTGTCGCGGATCTGGCGTTCCTCGGTGGTGAGCGAGAAGTCCACGGCCGCCTCCTAGAAATTCTAGAATATTTCTCTAGGAAGAGGTTCTAGCCGATGGGGACTCCTGTCAAGAATTCAATTCTAGAATTGAGCGCGATATGATGATCGTATGGCACGCAAGTCCTCGTGGGAGTGGAGCCGTACGGCGCAGACCCGTAAGAGCATGCTGCAGGCGGCTCGTGAGGTCTTCAGCGAGCACGGCTTCGCGGAGTCCAACGTCGCCGAGGTGGTCGCCCGCGCCGGATCCAGCGTCGGCAGCCTCTACCACCACTTCGGCGGCAAGACCGAGCTCTTCCTGGCCCTCTACGAAGACCATCAGGCCGCCCACGAGCAGGCGTCGGCCGCCAGCGTGGCCAAGGCCAGGAAGTCCGGCGTCGACGACCCGGTCGAGCTGCTCATCGCCGGCGCCCGTGCCTACCTCGACGGGGCGTGGGAGCGGCGCGACCTGGTCAGGCTGTTCATCGACGGCGACGGGCCGCCCGGGTTCGAGCTGTTGCGCCGCACGCGGGGCAGGGAGTGGGTACGCCAGAACGCCGTGCTGCTCGGAGCGGGCGGCGACGCGCTCGCCCGGTTCACCGTGGCGGTGCTGACCAGCATCATCGGCGAGGCCGCCCGCGAGGTCGCCACCTCCGACACGGAGGAGGAGGCCAGGGAGGTCATCGAGGCGGCGATGAAGCTGATCCGCCGCCTCGACCCCCTCAAGGACTTCACCGACGAATGATGGTGGCGCGGCCGCGGTCGATCACCACGGTGCCGTCGTCCTTGGCGGTCCTGAACCGCACGTCCTCGCCGTCCACCCAGATCGACACCGTGAGCGAGTCCCCGGGGAAGACCGGGCTGGTGAAGCGCCCCGACATCGACAGGAAACGGCCCGGGTCCGACCCGGCCACCGCGTGCAGCAGCGCCCGCCCCGTCACGCCGTACGTGCAGAGCCCGTGCAGGATCGGCCGGTCGAAGCCCGCCCTGGCGGCGAACTCCGGGTCGCTGTGCAGCGGGTTGCGGTCACCGGACAGGCGGTAGATCAGCGCCTGCTCCGGCAACGTCGGGCAGGTCACCTTGTGGTCGGGCGCGCGGTCCGGCGCGGCCCACGCGTCGCGCGGCCCCCGGTCGCCGCCGAACCCGCCCTCGCCCCTGATGAACAGCGCGCTGCGGCTGGAGACGACCAGCTCGCCCGTGTCGAGGTCGACGGCCCGCGCCTCGGAGGTCACCAGCGCGCCCGTGCCCTTGTCGTAGATGCCGGTCACCTTCGAGGTCGTCCGCACGCCGCCCGCGGGGGGCAGCTCCCGGTGCAGCTCGAAGCCCTGCTCGGCGTGGACCAGCATGGCCGGGTCGAAGTCGCCCAGCCGCCGCCCCGGCGCCTGCGAGGCCAGCACCGCGAACGTCGGCAGCACCCGCTGCCCCTTCTCCGTGGTGAACTCCAGCTCGGAGGTGCCCGCGCCGACGCCGAGCGCGTACAGCATGGTGTCCTTGGAGGTCCAGGTGCGCTCGTGGGCCGGGCTCTCGACGCCGACGATGGAGTGGTCGAGCGGCATGTCAGTCCTCCCGTCCGGGGATGCGGCCGTTGGTCATGGCGTTGGGCGCGGCCTTGTCGACCAGGGCGGGGATGACGCCGCCCAGCTCGGCCGGGTCCCACCGGGAGCCCTTGTCGACGCCCGGCCCCGCGTGCCAGCCCTCGGCGACGCTGATCGCGCCCCCGCGCACGTTGAACACCCGGCCGGTGACGCCGCGGGCCTCGGCGCTGGAGAGCCAGACCACGAGGGGCGCGATGTCGTCGGGGTCGGCGCCGGTGACGCCGGCGGGCATGAGGTTCTCGGTCATGCGGGTCAGCGCGGCGGGGGCGACGGCGTTCACGGTCACGCCGTAGCGCTCCAGTTCCTTGGCAGCGATGACGGTGAGCCCTGCGATGCCGGCCTTGGCCGCGCCGTAGTTGCCCTGCCCCGGGTTACCGTAGATGCCGGAGGACGAGGTGGTGTTGATGATCCGGGCATCCACGGGTTCGCCCGACTTCGCCTTGGCCCGCCAATAGGCGGCGGCATGGCGCAGCGGCGCGAAGGTGCCGCGCAGGTGCACCCGGATCACCGCGTCCCACTCCTCGGCCGTCATGTTGACGAGCATCCGGTCCCGCAGGATGCCCGCGTTGTTGACCAGCACGTCGAGGCCGCCGAAGTGGTCGACGGCCGAGCGGATCAGCCGCTGTGCGCCGTCGAAGTCGGAGACGTCCTCGCCGTTGACGACGGCCTGACCGCCCATGGCCTCGATCTCCGCCACCACCTCGGCGGCGGCTCCGGACGTGCCGGTGCCGTCGACCTCCGCGCCCAGGTCGTTGACCACCACCTTCGCCCCTTGCCGGGCGAACTCGAGCGCGTGCCCTCGCCCGATGCCCCTGGCCGCTCCTGTGACGATCACCACGCGGCCTTCGACGATTCCGCCCATCCGACACCTCACTCCTTGACCCGGTACCGATGCGAATAGAATTCTAGTATCCAAATCTAGAAAGGACAGGCCCTTGCCGGCTGCGACCCCCATAGGGCATGCGTGGCGCACGTTGTCGGTGGTCAGCCTGGCGAGCGTGCTGACCGGTCTCGGCGGCAGCGCGATGAACGTCGCCCTGCCCGAGATCGCCAGGCACACCCAGGCCGACGCGACGGCCGCGGGCTGGATCCTCCTCGGCTTCCAGTTGACCACGACCGTGCTCATGGTGGTATTCGGGCGGCTGGCGGACCTGTTCGGGCGGCGCAGGTTGTACCTGATCGGGCTGGCGACGTACACCGTGGCCGCACTGCTCGCGGGCCTGGCGCCGAACGCGTGGGTGATCGTGGCCATGCGGGTCGTCCAGGCGGCGGGGGCGGCCATGCTGCTCACCAACAGCGCCGCCCTGGTCAGCGACGCGTTCCCGCGTGAGCGGCTGGGGGAGGGCATGGGGGTCTACGTGGCCTCGTTCTCGATCGCCGGGCTCATCGGGCCGACGCTGGGCGGGGTGCTCGCCGATGGTCTCGGCTGGCGCTGGGTGTTCTGGTTCAACGTGCCGATCGGGGTGATCTGCCTGGTGTGGGGCGGGATCGTGCTGCGCAGGACCGTTCCCGACAACCGCGACCGCGGGCTCGACCTGCCCGGAAGCCTGCTCGTCCTGATCACCCTGGGCGGGCTGCTGCTGGCGCTGTCGGAGTTCACCCGGCTCGGCTGGGGGCACCCGGTGGTGCTGGCCGGGCTCGTCTGCTTCGCCGCAGGGCTGCCTTTGTTCGTGGCCAGGGAGCGGAGGGCCGCCCATCCGGTCGTCGACCTGGGGTTGTTCCGCGACCGGGCCTTCACCTTCGGCACGCTCGCGTCGTTCCTCAACGCCGTCGCGCGCATGGGCATGGTGTTCCTGGTCGCGCTCTACTTCCAGGCCGTGCGGGGGGACGACCCCGTACAGGCCGGGCTGAAAGTGCTGCCGCTGGCCGTCGCGGCGATGACCGCGTCGGTGGCCTCGGGTTTCCTGCAGCGCCTCATGAGCGCCCGCGCCCTGGCCGTGGCCGGAGCCTCGGTGACCACCTGCGGGCTGGTGGTCATGCTGGTGGTGATGTCCTCGACCATGCCGTACGCGGCGGCGGCGACGGGCCTCGTGCTGATCGGCCTCGGCTCCGGCGTGTTCATGCCCTCCAACACCACCGCCATCCTCGACGGCCTGCCCTCGGCCCGGCTCGGCATCGTCAACGCCATGCGGCTGATGTTGCAGAACACGGGCAACGTGGTGGGCACCGGCCTGGTCCTGTCGATCATCACCGCGCCGCTCCCCGCCGCGCTGCACGAGCGGGTGTTCGCGGGCACCCTCTCGCACCTGAACGGCGGCGCGGTCGAGCAGCTCGTGACGGGCTACCGGTGGGCGCTCGCCGCCATGGCCACCGTCTCCGTGCTGACCGTGCTGGCCTGCCTGGGCCGCCGCAGGGCCACCTGACCGGGACGGGTACGGTGACTGACGTGGTTGAACGCACCCCGGCCCAGCGCCACCTCTACCTCCGAACGGTGAGATTCGCCGACGTCGACTCCCAGGGGCACGTGAACAACGTGCGTTTCCTCGACTACCTGGAGGATGCCCGTTTCGGCATGTTCCACATTGATCCGCACAACGCGGGTGACCAGCCGTTCAAGGGTCTGGTGGTCACCCGGCACGAGATCGACTACCGCCGCCCGCTCGGCTTCCGCGCGGAGCCGGTGCGCGTGGAGACGTGGGTGACGGAGATCAGGCCGGTGCGCTTCACCCTCGCCTACGAGGTCCGCGACGACGACGCGGTGTACGTCACCGCGAAGTCCGTGCTCGCGGCCTATGACGTGGAGCGGGCCGCCCCGCGCAGGTTGTCGGAGAGCGAACTGGCGTACCTCGTACGTTTCTCGCCATGAAACGCTGGTTGATGCTGGCCCTGGGCGTCAACGCCCACGCGAGCGTCACGCTCGGGTTGTTCGGCTTGCCTCTCGTCATTCCTGAAATAGAGCGACATTTCGGGGTTCCGTTGGCTGTGGCGGGGATCATGGCGAACGCTCCGGCTATGGGCATCCTGTTCGCGCTCGTGGCCTGGGGAGCGCTGGCCGACCGGCACGGCGAACGGCTGATCCTGGGCACGGGCGTGGGCCTGGCCGCAGTGTTGTTCGCCGCCGCCGCGGTCGCCGGTCAGGTGTGGGCGGTGATCGGGCTGCTGGCCCTCGCCGGCGCCGCCGGCTCGGCCGCGATGGTCGGCGGCGGGCGCATCGTGCTGCGCTGGTTCGAGCCGCCGGAACGCGGCCTCGCCATGGGGCTGCGCCAGGTGTCCTTCACCCTCGGCATGGCGATGGGAGCGTTCGTGCTGCCGCCCATCGCGCAGGCGCACGGCCTGGCCGGCGTGCTGTCCGTGTGCGCCGGCGTGAGCCTGCTGGCCGCCGTGCTGGCCGCGCTCTTTCTGGCCGAGCCGCCGCGCGCGATCTCCGGGCCGGGCGCCGTGCCGCGCGGCTCGCCGTACCGGCAGCCGGCGCTGTGGCGGGTGCACGCCACCAGCGCCCTGCACGTCGTCCCGCAGATCGTGGTCAGCACGTACGGCGTGACGTGTCTCGTGCGCCTGTACGGATGGGATGAGGTGGCGGCCGGCCGGCTGTTCGGTGTGGCGGCGATCGCCGGGGCCGCCGTGCGCATCGCGGCCGGTCGCTGGTCGGACCGCGTCGGCCTGCGCATGCGGCCCCTGCTGCTGATCACGGCCTGCAACCTCGGCGTCATGGCGCTGCTGGTGGCCGGCACACTCTCCGGCACCTGGCTCGGTCCCGCCATGCTCGCCGTGGCCGCGGTGATGACCGTGGCCGGCAACGGGCTCGCCTACCTGACGGCGGGCGAGCTCGCCGGGCCCACCTGGGCGGGGCGGGTGCTCGGCACCCACAACACCGTCCAGAACGTCGTCTCCGTCGTCGCCACGCCGCTGGCCGGCGTGCTGATCACCAACATCGGGTATTGGGCGGCCTTCGCCGCGGGGCTGGGAGGCGCGCTGCTGTCGCTGCCCGTCATCCCCTTCCGCGGCGAGGACGGCGAGCCATTATGACGCGCGGCGCAACCACGCCGCCGTGTCGGGCGGTAGCAGGTCGCCCCTCAGCGGCCCGCTCGCCAGCAGCACTTCGTCGTGCTCCGGCAGGCGTACCGGCCGGTTGCCGCAGTTGAGCGCGCAGATCAGCGGCCCGCGGGTGAAGAAAAGCACTCCCTCGGGAGACTTCAGCCACTCCAACGTATAAGGAATGGATCGCACCAGGTCACGGCGGCAGGCCAGGGCCCTGCGGTAGAACTCGAGTGTGGACCCGGTGTCCCCTTCCTGCTTCTCGACGCTCAGCTCCGCGAACGCCGCCGGCTGCGGCAACCACGGCGGCACCGCGCCGGGGGAGAACCCGTGGGAGGGCGGATCGACCGTCCACGGGATCGGCACCCGGCACCCGTCGCGCCCTGGCAGCTCGCCGTTCGACTGGTAGAAGATCGGGTCCTGCCTGGCCGCGTCGGGCAGGTCGGTCACCTCGGGCAGCCCGAGCTCCTCGCCCTGGTAGAGGTAGGCCGAGCCGGGCAGCGCCAGCATCGTGAGCACCGCCGCCTTCGCCCGCGCCGGCCCGGCGGCGGGATCGTCGGCCGCGTAGCGGGTGCGGTGGCGCACGACGTCGTGGTTGGACAGCACCCACGTCGCGAACGGAACGCTGGAGAGCGTGTCGTCGATCACCTTCCTGAACGCCGCCGCCGACCACGGCGCCTGCAGCCACGCGAAGTTGAAGCTCTGGTGCAACTCGTCGGGCCGCACGTAGAGCGCGAGATCCTCAAGGCTGTCGGTCCACACCTCGCCCACGGCCATGCGCTCGCCCGGATAGCCGTCCAGCACCCTGCGCCAGTCGCGGTAGACGTCGTGCACCTCGGGCTGCCCCCACACCGGCGAGACCGCCTTGAACGACTGGTCACCGATGTCGGGCAGCCCTTCGGCCTTGTAGAGCCCCATCGCCACGTCGATGCGGAAGCCGTCGACCCCGCGGTCCAGCCAGAACCGCAGGATGTCGAGGAACTCCCCGTGCACTTCGGGGTTGCGCCAGTTGAAGTCGGGCTGCTCCGGCGCGAACAGGTGCAGATAGTACGAGCCGTCCTCGACCCGCGTCCAGGCGGAGCCGCCGAAGGTGGACTTCCAGTTGTTGGTCCGGTCGCGGAAGAGGTAACGTTCGCGCCCCTCGCCGCGCAGCGCCGCCTGGAACCAGGGATGGGCGGAGGAGCTGTGGTTGGGCACGATGTCCACGATCACCCGCAGCCCGTGGTCGTGCGCGGCGGCCACCAGCGCCTCGAAGTCGGAGAGGGTGCCGAACAGCGGGTCGACGTCGCGGTGGTCGGCGACGTCATAGCCGCCGTCGGCCATGGGCGAGGTGTAGAACGGCGTCAGCCAGACGGCGTCGACCCCCAGGTCCCGCAGGTAGGGCAGGCGCTCGCGCACCCCCGCCAGGTCGCCGACCCCGTCTCCGGAGGAGTCGGCGAAACTGCGGACGTAGATCTCGTAGACGACGGCATCACGCCACCAGGGGATATCCATGTGGCGTGTCATGCCCCGTCAGGAGGGTGAGTTCACCAGGCTGTGGGCCGCGTAGACCAGATAGTCCCAGAGCCTGGTCTCCAGCTCCTCCGGCAGGTCGAGCGAGTCGACCGCGTCGCGCATGTGCCGCAGCCAGGCTTCGCGCTCGGTCTCGCCGATCACGAACGGCATGTGGCGCATGCGCAGGCGGGGGTGCCCGCGCTGCTCGCTGTAGGTCTTGGGGCCGCCCCAGTATTGGATCAAGAAGCCCCGCAGTCGCTCCTCGGCTCCCGTCAGGTCGGGCTCGGGGTAGAGCGGCCGCAGCACCGGGTCTTCCGCGACCCCCTCGTAGAAGCGCTGCACGAGACGGCGGAAGGTCTCTTCGCCCCCGACGGCGTCGTAGAAGGAGGTCTCAGTCACGTTCACCAGCCTATGGTGTGCCTGGGGTGGTGGCGCATCGAGCTCACCCCGCGACCATGGGGATGCCCGCGTCGTCGAGTGTCGTCTTGACCCTGATGCGCAGCTCTCTGGCCACCTCGGCCTGCTCGTTGGGCAGCGTCTTGGCGGTGATGCGGAACACCACCGAACTGTCGGAGAGCTGCTCCACCCCGAACACCTGCGGCTGCTCCACGATCTTGCTCTCGCGCAGCTCGGGGTCGGCCCAGAGCTCCTCGGCCAGGTGCTCGAGCAGCACGCGCACGCTGACGATGTCGGAGTCGTAGGCCACCGGCACGTCGACGTAGGCTCGCGACCAGCCCTGCGACTCGTTGCCGATCCTGGTGATCGTGCCGTTGCGGACGTACCAGACGCGGCCGTCGACGTCACGCAGCCTCGTGACGCGCAGGGTGACGGCCTCGACGGTGCCGATCGCGGCGCCCGCGTCGATCACGTCGCCCACGCCGTACTGGTCCTCGAGCAGCATGAACATGCCGGCGATGAAGTCCTTCACCAGCTCCTGCGCGCCGAAGCCGATGGCCACGCCGAGGATGCCGACGCTGGTCAGCAGGGGAGCGATGGGGATCGTCAGCCGGTCGAGCACGGTCAGCACCGCGGTGCCCAGGATCACGATCGAAGCGATGTGCTTGAGCACCGAGCCCATGGTCTCGGCCCGCTGTTTCCTGCGTTCGTGGAGCAGCGCGTCGATGCTGTCGGTGGCGGCGCCCTTGCGGAACCTGCGGCTGATCGAGCTCTTGGCGGCGGTGCGAAGGACCAGCCGCGTGATCATCTTGTGCGCGACCTTGCGGAGGACGAACGCAAGCACGACGATCAGCACGATGACGACCGCGCTGGCCACGATGGGTGCCCAGGCCGCGTTGTCGAACATCCCGACGAGGGTAGAGCAAACAGGGTCCTTGGTACAGACCCCTGTCATGTCCTGGACCACTTTTTCCGGGTCCGGAAGCCCGCTCGATGGCGAAGCGGGTGGCGACGGCGTCACCAGCAGTAACAAAGGTGGATCCCCCTCCAGAAGCGGTTCGGTCGGGCTCTTTGGACCGTTGCGATCCAAAATACCGCCGACCGAACCGCCCGCCGTCACATCACGCCGGGGAAGACGGGGTCGCCGGCTCTCTGGGCCGCGGAGGGAGAGAGCGGACGCTCCGATGACGGACGGCTCGGCAAGGGACAGGCACCCGGAAGCATGTCCCTTACCGGTTCCGGGAGGGATCCCCCCCAACACCCTCCCGGCGGACCGGGAGGGTGGCTTGGCGTGCACGGCGTGCGGGCCGTGCCGGCAACAGTCAGGTGTGAGGCCAGAACCGGCGGAGTGACCAGGACCCCACATGCGTGGAACCCTCCGCACCGGTCACTCCGCCGGCCCTGTGAGGCCGCCGTGGTTGCGGTGCGCCGCGGTGGCTGCGCTCCACCCGGCTCACCGCGTCGGTCATTCGACCACGGCGGCTAGCACGCGGGCGACCTTCGTCGCGGCACCGGCCGGGTCGTCGGCCGTGTGCATCCGTTCGCCCCAGGACCAGCAATACCACCAATCCGGCATATCGGACACAGTGGCCGGCCTGCAGGTGACGTTCTCGGACAGGCTCGTCGCGTTCGGATTGATGACGCGTACGAACCTGCGACCGTTCTGGTTCTGGACCACTCTTGCGAGCAAGCCATGAGCGCCCAGTTCGGATACGAGCCGCTCCAAGTGCTCGAAGTCGTCGTCCCCCACCGTTCGTCCTCCCTACGATCGCCGCTGGTGGGCCAAACATGTCTCATGTCAACGGCGAACGCAACGAGCTTGAGTGGCTACAGGGAGTTGCTCTTCTCCCAAGGGATATAAGAAACAGTCCCGGGGAGGACGATCCTTAACCGTAGGCTGGCTCAGGGCGTTTTCAAACCCGTCGTCTCTGGTTCATAGTCATGGGTAGGCGCACAGCGACTTGAAGGCTACTCTGAGTCACAAGTTGCGGACCGGTCGAGACTTGTTTGGAAGGGGCCGGGATGTCCGGCAGACAGCACAGGGAGACGGAGATCGCCCGGCGGATCAGGGCCAAGGGCCTGGCCGCCGGGCGCACTTCGGCCCAGATCGCGGATGAGATCCACGAGGCTTGCGCGTCACAGTTCAGCACCACCCGCATCAAGGCGCACCGGTTGTCCTACGGGATCGCCCTGGCCGACGTCATCGAGCAGGTGAGAGCCCTGTTCGAGCGCGACTCGAAACCCACCCCGGGCATCGGCGAGACCTTGCTCTCGGCGTACGAGAGCGGGCTGAAACGCCCCGGGCCCGAATATCTGCACTACCTCTGCACGGTCTACCGCGTCGAGCCGGCCGCGCTCGGCTACGACGGGCCGTGCATCTGCGGCCACGGCCACGCGCACCGGGCGGCGGGAGCGCTCGGAGGTTCCGAGGCCAAGGACCCGCCGCTGCTGCCGACCGAGCGCGAGCTCAACCTCCAACCCATGGTCACCGATCCCGAGGCGCAGGAGGACGAGAACATCCTGCGCCGCACGATGTTAAATCTGCTGCACACCGACACCAACCTCAACGAGGCTCTCGACGGGGTCGTGCTCGGAGCGTGCGAGGGCATCAGACGGCGGATGGACGAGACGCTCGTCTCGGCCACGGTGTCCGCCGCGATGCTCGACCAGTGGGAAGAGGCGACGATCAGCTTCGGCCGCCAGTACACGACGACGGCCCCCCTGAGGCTGCTGTGCGACGTGCTGCTCGAACTGAGCGCGGTCCGCACGGCGATGTCCCGCCGCCAGCCCATCGACCTGCAGGAACGCTTGTGCAGGATGGCCGCCCAGCTGTCCGGGCTGAGCGGCATGATCATGATCAACCTGGGCGACCACCGCCTGGCCCGCTCGTTCTTCCGCACCGGGCGCACCGCGGCCGACGAGACCGGCGACCGCGCGCTGCGCGCCTGGATCACCGCTCGCGAGTCGCTCGTCCCCCTCTATTTCGGCGACGCCCGCGAGGCCCTCACCCTCGCCAAGAAGAGCCGCGACCTGGCCGGCTCGATGCCGTGCGCCGCACAGGCCATGGCGCCGGTCGTCGAGGCGAGGGCGCTGGCCATGATGTCGGGGGGCGACAGCAAGAAAGAGGTCGTCGACCAGGCCAAACGCGCGCTGTCGAGGGCGCGCAGCGCCTTCTCCCACCTCAAGAGCGAGGACCAGGAGGACGTCGCCTTCGGCTACACCGAGAAGCAGCTCTACTTCTACCAGGGCGACGTGCTCACCAAGCTCGGTCAGACGATCGAGGCCGAAGTGGTGCTCGGCCAGGCGCTCACCAAATACCAGGACCACATCCTCGACCAGACGCTCATCAGGCTCGACCAGGCCCAGTGCCGGCTGATCGACGGCGACGTCAAGGAGGCGGTGGCGATCGGTGTCAAGGCGCTGCGCCTGGTGAGCGACGAATATCTGACCGACTTCATCGTGCGGCCGGCGGCGGCGCTCGGACAGGCGATCGCGGCCCGGGACGCCAACGCGCCAGGGCTCGACGACTACTACGCCGAGCTGCGGCGCTCGCGAGCCCAGATGAAGGGGGGCGCATGAAACTGAAGATCCGGCGCTACCGCTGGTCCGATCTCGACACCGTCCTCTCCCTCCACCAGATCTGTCTGGCGCAGGTGGGCCTGGTGCCCGGCGACGGCGTCTACTACGACGACGACTTTCCCCGCATCCAGGAGATCTATCTGGCCTGCGGCGGAGACTTCCTCGTCGGAGAGGTCGGCTCCCGGGTGGTGGCGATGGGCGGGCTGAAACCCGTCGACACGAGCACGGCCGAGATCTGCCGGCTACGCGTGCATCCCGACGTCCAGCGGCGTGGCTACGGTGAGGCCATGCTCGTCACCCTGCAGCAGCGCGCCGTGGAGCTCGGCTTCGAGCGCGTCAGGGGCGACACCACGCTCAACCAGGAGGCCGCGCTGGCGCTCTACGCGCGCCAGGGGTGGCGTGAGCTCTCCCGGCACAAGGTGGGCGGTCTCGTGGTGGTCAATGTCGAGAAGCTGCTGAATCCCGGCGTAACCCTCGACCGCTGACACCCCCGCTCAACCGGCGGCCCCACCCCTCCGGGGTCGAACCCCCTCCTCGGGTGACTTCTCCCCACTTCTCCCGCTGACCTGTGTCGTCACGGAGCGTGACGTGCGATGGTCCTGCAAAGCGGACGATCCCGGATGATCAGCCTGACGGATCTGTCGGCGGCGGCCGAATTTCCCTGTGACGGATAAGGATGTACGGACCCGCGGGTGAGGCTCTTAACACCGAGTTGTAGAGGACCATCACCGGCTGCTCACTGTACATCTACGGCTGCGAATAGTAGTGAGATGCTTTTGGGCATGGCAGTCTTGCCCGCTCCCCGCCCCCTCCTGGGAGCTGTGCTTCTGTTGTTCGTCAGCGCCGCCTGGGGGTCGGCCTTCCCGCTGATGAAAGATATCATCGGCCGTTTACCGGTCGAGGATCTGCTCGCTGAGCGTTACGTGCTCGCGGCGCTGACACTGCTCGCCATCAGGCCCGGCTGCCTTCGGGGACTTCCGAGGGTGACGTGGATCTACGGGACCGTACTCGGGGTCATGTTCGGGCTCGGCCAGGTCGGGCAGGCGGTCGCCCTGCAGTGGCTGCCGTCGGCGGTGTCCGGGTTCGCGGTGGGCTGCAGCGTGGTGATCACGCCGATCCTGGCGCTCATCCTGCACAAGGCGAGGGTGCCGCGGCGGATCTGGGCCGGGGTCGCGCTGGCGCTGGCCGGCATGATGGTGTTCACGCTGCTGCAGGGGATGGAGGACCACGAGGTCTCGGTGCTCGCGCTCGGCGTCACGCTGGCCGCCGCCGCCCTCTACTCCGGCCACACGCTCCTGCTCGCGCAGTTGTCCAGCCGCGGGGCGGGGTTCCACGCGTACGCGCTCACCGTGATCCAGCTGTTCACCATAGGCCTGCTCACGGGCGGCTTCGCCGTGCGCGACGGGATCGTGTTGCCGACCGGCCTGCACGACTGGTCGGTCATGGCGCACCTGTCGGTGGTCTCGTGCGCGCTGGGCTTCCTGGCCCGCTCGTACGGCCAGGCGCACGTGCCCGCCGTGCCCAGCGCGATCCTGATGTCGTCGCAGCCCGTCTGGGTGGCCGCGATCGCGGTGATCTGGTTCGACGAGGCGATGGGCTGGAGCATGGTCGTCGGGGGCGGGCTCATGGCCGGGGCGATGTTGCTGGCGCTGCCGGCCAGGGCCGCGGCCCTGCGCCGCGGGCGCGGCCATCGCGATCTGCTGGTGAACGCCACCAGGACCGCCGCCCAGAGGCTCGCCGACCTGAGGGTCAAACGGGCTGATCCGCTGCGGCTGGACGGCACGCATTCGCCGATCATCGTCAAGACCGCCTGTGGTGACACCGATTCGTGCCCCTGGCACACCCGTTCGCTCAAGGGCGGCGGCGAGCCGAGCCTCGAGCGGCTGATCGAGCGGGCCACCGTCATCGTCAGGGCGCGCAACCTGCACGGGCCCGGCTGTTGCCAGTCGGTCACGTTGCTCGGCAGGTGCCTGTGCGACCTGATGGAGCAGTCCGAACGTACGCGTACCACAGGATTGCCCCGATGGTTTCGCTCCCAATAGGGGAGAAATACCGATCAATAGGCAGGCAAGTGATTACTATCCGCTAATCCGCCTCTTGTTTAGCATGAACCTTGATATTCGGTGGGGTGTCCGAATAATGGGAAATTACCCCCGGAGTGGAGAGGTACGTCATGAAGCGCATCATTGTCCGTAAGCCTGGCACCGTGAGGCTCGCGGGGACCTCCAGCGTCATTCACAAGGGGTGAACGAGGCGAGGTCCCATCACAGGGTCCCGGGCGAACCGCATGCCCGGACGGAAACCGCGCGACTGCTGATGCCGGTGATCGACGGGCACCGGCGGCCGCGTGGCCCGTACACCGTGGCCGCCGCCCTGTTACGGCACCTGGTGCCACCGGCGTTGGAACGCTCCCGCGACCTCGTGGCGGCGTACGACATCGAGATCAGGGCGGCCGCGCCCGAGCTCGCCCGGCTCGTGCCCGCCGCGCGGGTGACGGTCGAGGCGGACCTGTCCGACGACGAACGTATCCTCGTGCCGGCGCCCCGGCGTACGCTGCGGCTGGCCAACGGGCTCACGGAGTTCGTCCGCGACATCGTGCCTCCCGGGCGGGAGCTCGTGGTGGGCAACGCGGTCGAGGCCGACCCCACGGACATCGAACTGCTCGACGTCATGATGCGTCGGATCCCGCCCGCCACGCTGGCGATCACCGTCTTCTCCGGCGGACCCCGGCACCCGCCCGACGACCGCGACGCCGACGAGTTGTGGGCCGTGGTGGACCGGTGCGTACGTGAGGGTTTTCTGCACGCCGTCGCCGAGCTGGGGGAGCTCGGCATGTCGCGCACCGAGCCGGGCGGCGCGCGCTGGTGGGGTTTCGCCCAGCGTACGGCGACCGCGCTGGGCGGGCTCGACCGCACCGGTGACGCCCTCGCCGTGTGGGACCGGGTGCGCGAGGTCAGTCAGGACCCGGAGATGCACGCCGCCAGCGCGTACGGCACCGCCATGCTGGACGCCCGTCACCGCGACCCCGCCGGCCGCGACCTGACCAGGGCCAGGCGGTGGCTCAACGAGGCGATCGCCATCTCCACGCTCCTGCCCGACCCCATGAAGCGGGCGTTCAAACTCGGTTTCGACCGCAACGGCCTGGCGCTGATCGAACTGCGGCACGGCCGGCTCCACGTCGCGCTGTCGCTGGTCGAGTCGGCCATCGAATTGGCGGGCGAGCTGGGGGAGCGGCACCCGCTGCACCGGATGGTGCTGCTGGCGAACCGGGCGCAGCTGCTGTCCGCGCTCGGGCGTGTCAAGGAGGCGCTGGACGACTACGCCGCCGCGATCGCCGTCGACCCGGCCTTCCCCGACTACTACCTGGAGCGGGGGAACCTGCTGTTCGGGCTCGGCCGGCACGAGGAGGCGCTGGCCGACTTCGAGCGCGCCATGCGGGCCGGGCCGCCGCTGCCGGAGGCGCACTACAACCGGGCCGAGCTGCGTACCGTGCGCGGGGACGTCGAGGGGGCGCTGGCCGACCTGGGCCGGGTGATCGAGCTCGATCCCTCGTACGTGGACGCGTACATCAACCGGGCCGGCCTGCTGGCCGCCTGCGGCCGGGACGAGGAGGCCGGGCAAGACGTCCGGGCCGGGCTCGCGCTGGCGCCCGGCAACCCGCACCTGCTCACGGTGCTGGGCCAGCTGGAGACGTCGGCGGGCCGGCTCGCCGAGGCCAGGGTGGCGCTGGACCTCGCCATCGAGCAGGCACCCCGGCTGGCGGCCGCCTGGGGCAACCGGGGGGTGCTGCGCTTCGCCGCCGGAGACGCGCGGGGCGCGGCCGACGACCTGTCGCGGGCCATCGAGCTCCAGCCGCAGCCCGACCTCTACGCCAACCGGGCCGTCGCCCTGCGGGCCCTGGGCCGTGACACGGAGGCGGAGGCGGACGAGCGCAGGGCCGCCTCGCCGCCCTGATGGGACGATGACTTCATGACGGGGCGTATGGGGCGGGCGGCCGCGGTGTGCGCCGCGCTCGGGGTGCTGTGGTGGGCGACCGTACGCCTGGCATGGGCCGGGATCGGTTGCGAGGACTGGGGATGCCTGGTGCCGGCCGTCGGGGTCGTCGTGCTCATCTCGCTGGGCCTGTTCGCCTGGTCGGCCCGCGCGCTGGAGCGGGTCGGCGTCCGTCCGGGCCGGCGGGTGGCGCTGGTGGCGACCGGGGTGCTGGTGGCGTTCCGGCTGGCCGGCGAGTCACTGCCGTCGTGGACGTCGTCGTCCGCGCACGCCGTCACGGCCGCGCTGACCTTCGGCGGGGCGGGGGCCGTGACGGCGTGCGC